>JABIRX010000032.1 GCA_018667735.1 Alphaproteobacteria bacterium
CTTCTCCTTTCCTTCTTGTTACCCTCTTCGTCATCTGAGTCTACCGCCCTTGATCTTCGCTCGCTTCTCCTTTCTTTATTGTTACCCTCTTCTTCATCTGAATTTACACCTCTTGATCTTCGCTCACTTCTCCTTTGCTCTTGCCCTCCTTCAAGGTCACTTCTGTTATATTCTGTTTTATCTTGCTTGTGCTTAGCTTTAACTGGGTTTGTTGCTAAACTCTCTTTTGCGTAAATAGAATTAGCATAAAAAATTATCATTACTAACATTACTTTTTTTATCATCTCCAGCCAAATAAATTAGTTGTATAATTTAACTGTAACAAATTTTATGAGTCTTGTCTAATTATGCGATGACAAAAAAAAAGGTTGATAGCAAGCTACCAACCTTAAGAGAGAGATATGATGATGACTTACCATATTAAACAGGGTTTATTTAACATGCAAGCGTTAACTTAAAAAATATTTTTTCTTGAAAAACCATGCGGCACCAAACTACCTTTTATTGCTCTTTTACCAAACCACGCTCTTAAATCACTCTCCGTTCTTACTTGCTTACCCGAAAACCACGATAAGCCATTTTGAAAGTTTAAAGGCTTTACATCACATAATTCTGATGAAATTTGTTTTTGCAATATTACCCCCTTACCTTTAGTCATAAATGGCAACTCTGTTA
The DNA here is from genome assembly GCA_018667735.1 of Alphaproteobacteria bacterium. NCBI lineage: Bacteria > Pseudomonadati > Pseudomonadota > Alphaproteobacteria > Alphaproteobacteria bacterium. Next base: position 676 of record JABIRX010000032.1, read on the forward strand.
ACTTAAAGATCAGCATTTTTCTATTACTATTTACCACAGCCAAAGCATCATCTTCTGGCGCAATATTTTTAACTACCTTTAGCTCATCTTTAACATCTAAATTAACTATCTGTTTACCAGTTTTTGTTTGTGCAAAAACATCTTTAGCTAAAAGCTTAAATCCCTTACCAAATTTTGTCGCAACCACAAATATATGATTTTTATTATATATTTTTAGCTCTAAAATTTTAGCCTTAGAGTCTAGATCAATAATCATGTTAATAGGCTGCCCTTCTGTCTTACCTCTGGGTAATTTATGTGTATCCAATGTGTAAAACTTACCATCACTTACTGTAATTAAGATTTTTTCCGTAGTTTTCAACTCCAAAATAAAACCCTGCTCATCACCAATTTTATATTTGATATTTTCGTTATTTATATTATGCCCATTAACAACTCTTACCCAACCTAATTTTGAACAAATAACCGTAACTTTTTCCTCTTCTATAAAGCTTGTTTCATCTAATTCTATGTGAACAAAATCGTTTACTATCTCCGTTCTTCTTTTATATTCTGCTTTTTTTGCTGTAAACTCCTTTTTAAGCTCTTCAAACTCATTTAAAAGCTCAGCATGTTGCAAAGCAGTTGAAGCCAATAATGAAGATAATCTTCCTTGCTCCTGTAGCAAGGCATCTCTTTCTGTTTTAATTTTAAACTCTTCCAACTTTCTAAGTGATCTCAATCTCATATTCAAGATTGCTTCCGCTTGATTATCAGTTAAGTTAAATTTTGCAATCAATTGAGCCTTAGGTTCATCACTTTCCCTGATTATAGCAATTACTTCATCTAGGTTTAAATAAGCTATTAAATAACCCTCTAAAAGCTCAACTCTTGCTGTGATTTTATTTAATTCAAATTGTGATTTTCTTCTGATAATAACATAACGATGCGCTATATATTCCTCTAAAACCTCCTTCAGATTCATGACTCTTGGCACTAATTTTGAATCTAAAACATTTAAATTTAAATGAAATTTATTCTCCAAATCAGTAAATTTGAACAATTGCTCCATTAGTAAATTAGCATCATTATTTCTTGATTTTGGCTCAATTACAACTCTAAGATTTGCATCAGACTCGTCTCTAATACCTCCAATTAAAGTAAGTTTCTTAGCTTTGTATAAATCTGCTATTTTTTCAATTAATCTGGCTTTTTGTACTTGATATGGAATTTCAGTAATAACAATTTGATAAGCTCCTTTAGTCAACTCCTCTTTATGCCATTTTGCTCTAATCTTAAATGAGCCTCTGCCAGTCTCATATGCCTTAATAATTGCTTGCTTTGACTCTAAAAGTAAACCTCCTGTTGGAAAATCTGGACCCGTGATAAAATTTGCCAAAGTCTTTACATAGCATTCTGGATTTTTTAGCAAATAAATTAGAGCTGAAAATAATTCAGCTATATTATGTGGTGGTATTGAAGTAGCCATACCCACCGCAATTCCTTCACTACCATTTGCTAGTAAATTTGGAAATTTAGAAGGTAAAATTGCTGGCTCACTATCTGAGTCATCATAAGTATTTTTAAAATCTACTGTATCTTTGTCAATATCAGCTAATAACAACATTGAAACTTCTGTTAATTTAGCTTCAGTATATCGCATAGCTGCTGCGTTATCTCCATCTAATGAACCAAAGTTACCTTGCCCATCAACCAAAGGGTAGCGAACTGAAAAAGTTTGCGCCAACCTAACTAAAGCATCATATACTGCTTGATCTCCATGCGGGTGATATTTACCGATAACATCTCCCACTACTCTTGCACATTTTTTAAAACCAAATTCAGGGTCTAATCTTAGCTTCAACATTGCGTATAACAATCTACGATGTACTGGTTTTAAACCATCTCTAACATCAGGTAAAGATCTGGACATAATGGTGGCCATTGCATAAGAAATATACCTCTTTCCTATTGCATCACCAAAATTAATCTGTTCTACTTCGCCTGCGGTTAACATTTATACTGAGAAAACTTGCCTTTATAAGTACAAAATATATCTTATAATATTAAAACAGCAAGTGTTAAGCTTGGCAAAATAACTTAAATTATAATTATAAATAGGTAATTCATGTTCTGGGAAGGAGAGGCGCTCTTAATTAACACCATAAAACATTCCGAATCTTCACTAATTGTCACTTTATTTGCAAGAGACTCAGTGCATAAAAGCTATGCAAGAGGGGCTAACAGCACCAAAAATAGAGCTACATATCAAATAGGAAACATGATTTCTGTAGTAAAAAAATCACGCTCAGAAAATTCTTTAGGCAACTTAACCAATGCCGAAACAACCAAGAATTTTAACTCTCTATTCATTAACTCTAATAAAAAAACCCTGATTTTAAAAACAATAACAGAATTTTTAAGCTTAACATTGCAAGATGATGAAAATCACGAAAAACTTTATGACATAACCTTAGAACTTTTGCATAAAGCAGTAAAAAACGAGCTTACCATAGTAGATTATTTTAATTATGAGCTAAATTTCTTGAGCCACATAGGTTATGGTATAACCTTAGATTATTGCGCTGTTACCAAGGCTAAAGATAACTTATTTTATGTATCACCCAATACTGGCCATGCAGTAACCAGAGAAGTAGGCGAAAAATACCATGAAAAACTATTGATTATACCAGAATTTCATTTGCTCAACACTGAAAAGCAGCAGATAAATGATAATGAAATTTATCAAGCCTTTAATTTAACCGGCTATTTTATTGAAAAAAATATTCTTACGCCAATCCAAAGAAACTTGCCTTACAGTAGAAATTTACTGCTTAAAGAATTTGTTAAAGACGCAGCACCAATTGAACTTGGCGGTCCATCAGGATTAGAACCAACTAGATATGGAGATTGGGAAAAAAATGGCAGAGTTAGCGATTTTTAAACCAACATTGAAAAATAAAAAACAGATTATGCTATTTTATAAAAATTGCTCAGTAATTAATTTGTCTTGCAGAGGATTTTTACTGTCAAACAGCAATGTTCTTGATTCATCTTTTGATTTTTGGATATTAACCGCACTAATATCACGAAACTCAAAATAATCTACAACGCAACTAACTGGCCTTTTTATGGCGTCATGTATAATAAAATCCACTATAGTATTACCGGGTAATAATGCTCCGCGCCATTGTCTTGGTCTGAACGGGCTTATTGGTGTCAAAGCTAACAAATCACTACATAATGGAATGATTGGTCCTTTTACTGAAAAATTATATGCACTACTACCAGCAGGCGTTGCAACCAAAATACCATCTCCAACTAAATGATTAATTTTAGTTTTAGCATTAATTTTAACTTCAATATTAGTAGATTGCCTAGTCTCTCTTAATAATGAAACTTCATTGTAAGCTTTAACTGAATGAGTATTATTGTTATTGTCAGTAACTTTTACATTTAAAGGTGATATATGTGCTTCCTTGGAATTTCTAATTTTATTAAGAAGATCTTCAGCATTAAATTCATTAAGCAGAAAACCAATAGTACCACAATTCATACCATATAAGGGTGCTTTAAATTTGGTAATATTATGCATAGAATGAAGCATAAAACCATCGCCACCCAAAATAATAATTGCGTCTAAATCATCTTTAGCATAGTTGTTTATGTCTATTAAGTCGTATTTTTCTGTTAATATATTGGATGATTTAATAGATATTTCTGTTTTATCAGCCCATAAACCTAATTTCATACTGCATCATTATTGTATTTAATATTTTCTATATTAAATTAAATTTCTTACTAAAGCAAAGGAAATAAAAATGACTCAGGTGAAAAAAACAAATATTTTAATTATAGGTTCAGGACCAGCTGGTTATACTGCCGCAATATATGCCGCAAGAGCAAATTTAAAACCCATCCTAATCGCAGGCCTTCAGCCTGGTGGTCAATTAACTATAACTACAGAAGTTGAAAATTATCCAGGTTTTGCAGACCCTATCCAAGGACCCTGGCTAATGGAACAAATGAATAAACAAGCCGCAAATGTTGGCACAGAAATAATTTACGAAAATATTGAGAAAGTGGATTTCTCCACAGCACCATATAAAGCATATGATATGTCAGGAATTGAATATCAGGCTAAAACTGTAATAATTTGTACTGGCGCTTCAGCAATATGGCTTGGCCTTGAAAGTGAAAAAAAATACCAAGGTTTTGGAGTTTCAGGCTGCGCTACATGTGATGGCTTCTTCTTTAAGAATATGAATGTTGCAGTAGTAGGTGGAGGAAATACCGCAGTTGAAGAAGCGTTATATCTAACCAACCATGCAAAAAAAGTATATTTAATTCATCGCCGTGATGAATTAAGAGCTGAAAAAATGCTCCAAGATCGCTTATTAAACCATCCTAAAATTGAAGTTTTGTGGGATAGTGTGTTAACTGAAGTTGTCGGTGAAGAAAAACCAAAAAAAGTTACTTCGGCTAGAATTAAAAATGTTAAAACTGATAAAATCTCTGATTTAGCAGTTGAAGGCATATTTATTGCAATAGGCCACAAGCCTAACACTTCTTTATTTACTGACTATCTTAATGCTGATAAAACTGGCTATCTACACACTGAAGCAAATAGCACTAAAACTAATTTAGCTGGGATTTATGCAGCAGGAGATGTGCAAGATAGCATCTATAGACAAGCAGTAACTGCAGCTGGAACCGGCTGTATGGCCGCTCTTGAAGCTGAGAAATTCATAGCTGAGCAAAAATAATTTTATAAATTACCTATTATAGTAATTATTAAAGCCCAGCCTATAAGTTAGTCAGAACTGCAACCAAGTGAAAATTCAAACCTAAGATTAGACATTAGTTTAAAGCTTAAAAGTTAAATATATCTTCGCCTAAATGCTATTCTTTAAGCTCTTTTATATGTAACTTTCTGAAAATTATTTAATAGCTTAAAGTGCTCCCCAGACTAATTTAAGCCCAAAACAACAGAAAGATAAATAGTTTTAACTAGCTCTAATATTGCTTTATGTGGGATAGTTGCTCTCTAAAAACTATAATTATCATCTAAAAACTAGAACTCGTATTAGTATTAAGCATAAAATTAAATATTCCTAGCTAATTATTAAAATTTTAGCTTCATTATATTTATCTAACTTTTAGGTTAAAGCTTACTTTATCAGCACTATATTTAAGAAAGTTTCAGTTCAAAACAAACAAAATATGAACCTTTAAAATTTACGCTCACATTTATAAACTAAGGTGATTTTGCGCGATGACAATATTGGCTATGCTTAAGTGAACGGTTTTATCTATTTAATCTAAAATAAAATTTAATGCTTCAGCGATTTTCTACTTTCTTGCTCTGCTATTTTAAGCTCCATAAAACCTTTATATAAAGCTGATAATTCATTAATATCTTTAGCGCGTAAAATTTCACCTTGATTCATAATTTGTTTAGTTAGATTTTGCGCTAAAAGATTAATTAATTCTAAATCTTTAATGTTTTTAATATTTGCAGATTTTAATTTTTTTTCATTTTTGACTATAGAAAAATAGTCATTAGTAACATAATTTAATTGTAAACGACCTTTTATTTTCTGTTGAGAAATCTTCAAATCTTGCAAAAACTCTGTCCAATCTGGTTTCAATAATTTTTGCCCTTTCTTTAAATTTAAAAAATCAACAATATTAAAACGGCATATACCATCAATATTTATTAAGTATCTAGCATCTTCAGTTTCAATAAAAGATCTAATTTTACCAAGACAACCTATAGAAGTTTTTTGCGTCTTTGTACTTTTTACCAAAATAGCTACAAATCTTTTTGGGTCTTTTAATATATTATCTATTAAAGTCAGATTTTGCGGTTCTTCTAAACATAGCGAGATATTGGTCGAAGGTAATAATAATTCATTTACTTCCAAGCATAAAAGTTGCTTTGGTAAGTCTTGCGCTTCTATTTTTAAGTTTTTTGTTTTAAACATTTTTCTGTAATTTAATTAAATATATATGCTTTAATCCCAAAATTCCAAGGGCTAAACTTATAAAAAAGTTCCAACCACTTAAAGTGAAAATAAATTTGAATAATGGTTTGTCGCAAGGAGTGGAAATTTTATTTTGTAAATAAACGCTTAACTCAGTAACATTTTCAAAGTTATTTTTATTACTTACACAATCGAAAAAATTAACAAATAAACCATATTCAACCCCAGCATGATAGAATGAAATTGCCGCAAGCACAAATAAAGCTATAACCCCACAAATAATATAGGTTCTTTCACATCTTCTCTTTGCGACAAAATTAAAAAAAGCTAAAATTAAAATAAAGTAAAGTGGAAATCGCGCTAGATTACATAATGCGCAAGGTAATAAACCAAAGAAAAATTGTAATATTAAGGCAAAAACAATGCTTAAAGCGGCATAGCTAAATAAATATAAGCTATAATGTCTAATTAGATGGTAATATATTACTTTGTTCAATTTCATAATCTAGCCTATTTATTAAATTATCTATATTTAAAATTTCATTTTGAACTTCGCCATTCTGGTGGTTCAAACTATAAATTATATAAGTAGGCACTGCATAACGCCCTACTGAATTTAAAAGTAATTCAATATTTTTATCACTATTAGTATAGTCCGCTTTTACTGCTATAATATTGTTTTCTTTAATATAGGTGCGAAAATTTTGACGATTTAATACAGATAAATCATTAAATTTACAAGTTAAGCACCAATCTGCTGTGACATTTACAAAAATTATCTGTTTTTGTTCTATTAACTCATCCAACTTCACATCATTAAAATTGCGCCAAAATTTTTCTTCTTGCTCCTTGCTAGCCTGCGCAAAAACTATAGTTAATATTGCCATTATTAATGTTGCTAAAATTAACAGGCGATAAATAATTAAATTGGTTAAATTTAACATAGCTGCTCTCTTTTTAAGTAAGAATACCATAAAAAATAGCTGTCCTAAAAATATCATGATTACAAATATATTTGTTTGTGCATAAAGCACATAAACTAACCACATAATGGTAAGAACTAAAAATAAACCCATTATTTTTTTTAACTTTAACATCCATCTTCCAGCTTTAGGTAGAAGCTTTAATATATTTGGTTTTATAATTAGTAAAATATAAGGTGTTGACATACCCAATGCTAAAGCAAAGAAAATCAACAAAATATCTAAGCTTGTGCCAGATAAAGCAAAGGCTAAGGCCGTACCTAAAAATGGTGCAGAACATGGTGTAGCTAATATTGCTGCTAAAACTCCTGTAGCAAAATGTTTTACAAACTTAATTTCACTTTTGCTTACCTTGTCTAATTTACGCACTAAAAAACCAGGCAAATTAATTGTAAAAAAGTCAAATATATTGCAACAAAATAAAGTTATAATTAAAGCTAGTGAGGCAATAAATAAAGGCTCCTGAAAATGCATTCCCCACCCAAGTGAGACGCCTAGTTTTTGCAATAATATTGCTCCAATTGCAAAAGATAGAAAAGCAAAAATTATTCCTAGAATTGTAAAAGTTGAAATAAATATAACTTCTTTTTTTGCCTGATTACGCTTTTCTAATAAATGATAGATTTTTAGAAAAATAATTGGCAATACACAAGGCATGAAGTTTAAAATTATACCAGCTAAAAAAGCACTTAAAATAATATATAAATAATTTACTATTTTTCGCTCATGACCCAACTCATTGATCAACTTTAAATTATCTGGAAAAACCTGCTTTTGCTTGAGATTAAAATTGATATTTTCATTAAATTTCAAACAAATATTATTGCATAAAGCAAATTCAACCATAATATCTGCTTGCAACTCTATATTTGCTTTAGTTTTAATAGAAAGAGGAAAAATAACCTCATCCTTGTAACCAAAAGAAGTATATTCAGCAAATTCTATAAATTTTTCTGCTGCAGGGTAATATATTTGATAATTTAAAATATCGTCGCTACCACTAACCTTAATTTTGGTTGGCAGACCTAGCTCTTGAATTCTATTATCATAAATTTTCCAGCCCTCTTTTAAGGTAAATTTTATACCTAATATTACATTATCATCAATATAGCTTCCCTTAATAAGCTCTAATTTTGCATAATCATTTAAGTTGCTATTTGCATAAGCTTTAAAGCTAAAAACATACACAAAAGCAAAAAAGAAAGCAAAAACAATATAAATTCTTGAAGTTTTCATCTTTGCTAATCTTTCCAAAATAATTTAGAAAATAACACTAAAATTGTAAATATTTCCAATCTACCAACTAACATAGTGAATGATAAAACCCATTTAGAAAAATCATTTATCGAGCCATAATTTCCAGTTGGTCCTACAATATCTCCTAAACCAGGCCCTACATTTGCAAGAGCAGCAGCTGCTGCACTTAAACTAGTGATAAAATCTAAGCCAGAAATAGCAAGTAACATCGTAACTACAAAAAAACATAGGCAAAAAAGTATAAAGAAACTTAAAACTGCTGAACTTACATTATCAGAAACAATATGCTTATTATATTGTATGCGATAAATTCCATGTGGTTGGATTAATTTAAAAATTTGATATTTTGCAATAATATATAAAATTTGAAATCTAAATATTTTAATTCCACCAGTAGTAGATCCGGTGCAGCCACCAACTACAGTTAACATAAAAAATAAGATCAGCATAAATTCTCCCCATACATTATAATTTGCAGAAGCAAAACCAGTGGTAGTCATGATCGAAGCAATATTAAAACTTGCTAATCTAACTGCACCACTAAAGTCAAAGCCTTTATGATTTACAAGCCAGTAAATCGTAAGTGAAATAAAAGCTAATAACATGCTGAAAAAAAACTTCACCTGATTATCAGTTACTAAAGATTTGAGGTCTCCTCTTAACATTTTTATGTAAATTAAAAATGGTAACGCACCTAAAATCATAAAGAAAATAGCAACTGTTTCAATTGGTCTGGAATTATAAAAACTTATTGAAGCATCATGCGTGGAAAACCCACCCGTAGACACTGTAGTCATAGAATGTAGAATTGAATCAAATAAATTCATGCCAGCGATGTAATAGCTAATTGCACAAATTATCGTAAAAAATAAATAAATTTTACTTATCGCAAGTGACATTTGCCTTGCTCTTGGCAAAATTTTATCATTCTTATCGGATGATTCAGTACGAAATAATTGCATTCCTCCTACCCTAAGTAATGGTAAGATAGCTATAGCCATAACAATAATACCAATACCACCAACCCATTCAAGCATAGCACGCCAAATCAAAATACCAGGCGGAGCAAAATCTAAACCACTAAGCACAGTAGCACCGGTCGTGGTTAAGCCTGACATTGCTTCAAAAAAAGCATCCGTAAAACTAATTTGTAACTCTGAGAAATAAAAGGGTAAAGCCGCAAAAAACACTAAGGCCAGCCAGCTAAGTGAAGTAAGTATAAAAGCCTCTCTTACCGAAACATTCCTAATTTTATCTTGGCGACAAGTTAAAATTAAACTAACACCAATAAATACTGTAATAAATAAAGCTGCAAAAAAGGCCTGCCAATCACTATTACCTAAAATCAAGTCAACCAATAAGGGCGCAAGCATCGCTATACTTATGATACTCAATAAATAGCCAATTATTAATAATATAATTCTTAATCTTATCATAAATTAAATTTTAACTCTGTTATAAAGCATTTTACTAAAATTAAAATTAAATTCTAACAGTAAATCTAGACAAAAAAAAAGCGGAAAAACTAAAAGCTTTTCCGCTAAACTTAGGGTGGGATATGAGAACTATATTTATAGTAACCTGACTAACTATAAATTAGCAAGTAATTTTGTATTTTTTTTTAATTATTTTAAATAATATAACTTACTTCAAATCCATTAATGCTTAAAAAAGCTGATTTATCTCACTAAATTTATAAATAAAGTTTCCTATTTAGATGCTCTGCAAATACATTAATGCAATATTATTTGGCTAGATTTAGTTATGCCTTAATAAGCACCGGTCAATAATGCTCTTAGCCTAAAGATGAGTTAATTGATATTTTTTAAATTAACTAAAAAATCATTCATCTCAGAATTTGCAAAAGCAGACTTAGCTTCCACTAAATTTATTGGCAGTGCTTCTAATATATATTGTTCATCAAATGCATTGCCCCAGATTTTTTCTGGCGCTTGTAATTTATGTTTTATACCTAAATAAGCACCCATCAGCACTCCAATTAAAACTAAATATGGGTTAGCGTTACTAGCGGGAACACGATGCTCTATTCGCCTCATTTTAGGCTCTTGGTAACTATCTGGAATTCTAAGAGCTGTGGTTCTATTGTTAGTTCCCCAACTTATATTTACCGGGGCATTTGTTGCATTACAGCGATATCTCAACTCTGCTTTATTAATTGAGAATTTAGCAGAAAAACGCGCAAAGTCACTCTGATCTGTTATAAAAAACAGCATTGATGCGGGTAAGTTTTCTAATAATCCTGCAATTGATTGATAAAATAATTCATTTTTTTCTTGGAAAATATTTTCTTGATCACTATCTGAAAAAGACAAATGTGTGTGCATCCCACTACCCACATCTTTATCTCCATGTGGCTTAGCTGCAAAACTTGCTTTACATGCATAGCTTTTAGCAATATTTATAATAATTTCTTTAGTTTTTAACAGATCTTGCGCTAGTTTACCTAAATCTGCACCATGTTTAAAATTCACCTCATATTGAAGCTCTCCTACTTCTTCAGTAACCGAACCTATTTTTAAACCATGGTTAAGCGCAATCTCTTTAACTGAAGCAAGAAATTCTGAAGATTGCTCATTAGATAAAGTTACTTTTGAACTTTCGGGCAAAAGAAAGAATTCTAACTCAAACGACATAATTGCAGTTATGGCAAACTCTTCCTTTAGTAAGTCTTGTATGTTTTTTAAGATTGATTCAAGATCTTTATATTCTGCAGAAAAATCATTAAAAAACATTTCTGATTATGCTAAATTACTATCCAGCCAATCTGCTAATGTTTTTTTAGGTAAAGCACCTACTTTACTATCTACTATTTCCCCATCCTTAAATAAAAGTAAGTTTGGTATTCCCCTAACTTGATATGTTGTAGGAGTTTCTGGGCTGTCTTCTATATTTAACTTTAAGATCTTAACTTTACCTTCATACTCAGTAGCAAGCTGTTCTAAAACTGGAGCTAATTGCTTGCAAGGACCACACCATTCTGCCCAAAAATCAACTAAAACTAAGTTTTCACTTTTTAACACATCTTGTGCGAAATCTTGATCATTTGTACTTTTTACCATATTTTACCTATTTATATTCAATTTTTATTACTTCATATTCTTTGATTCCTTTCGGAGTGCTAACTTCTACTCCATCACCCGCCTCCTTGCCAAGTAAACTTCTTGCAATAGGTGAGGTAACAGAAATTAAATTATTATTTAGATCTGCTTCATACTCACTAACTATTTGGTAAGTTATTTCTTGCTCCTGCGTTAAGTCAAATAAAGTAACTGTGGCTGCAAATCTCACAATTTTATCTGTAATTAAAGCTGGGTCGACAATTTGCGCTCTAGATATTTTATCTTGCAAATCTAAAACTCTACCCTCTATAAAACTTTGCTTGTCTCTAGCTGAGTGATATTCTGCATTTTCTTTTAAGTCACCATGCTCTCTAGCTTCAGCTATAGCACTAATTACAGCTGGTCTTTCAATAGTTTTTAACTTATCTAATTCAGCTTGTATCTTTGTGTATCCTTGTTTTGTGATTGGAAAATTAGCCATTTTACCTCAATATTTCTTTAGATATTTATGTTTTTTTACTGCATAGTCAATTAAAATCACCAGATTCTTTTTATTATATTCTTTCCATCATAAAAAACATGTTTAAAAGCAGCGATTATATGAAACAAAACTATAAATGCAATAATATACGCTAAATATTGATGAGTATAAGAAGATATGTTAGCAATAAACTCGTTTTTTGCCATTAGATTAGGCATTTTTAGCTGAAATAATTTCACACCATAACCATGTGAATTAGACATTAACCAACCCGACAAAGGCACTAAAAACATCAGCAAATATAATGATAAAAAAGTCATTTGCTTAAGCTTTTTTTCTAATTTACGCACTTTAAAAGGTAGTTTTGGTGCTTTAAATTTTAACCTTAACATCACTCTTAAAATTATTAAAAAAAGCAAAATAACACCAAATGATTTGTGTAAATTATAATAAAAATACTTGTTTTCCAATGGAAAATTAGTCATCACAAAGCCTAAGACCAGTAAAAACAATATAAATACAGCCATTAACCAATGTATAATTCTCTGTGTAAGATGATATTTTTTCATAATTTAACCTGTTTAAAATACATAAAAATCTATTTTACTCCCTTTAATAATATGATGTGCCTTAACTTTAAGTTCAGGGGCAAATTTAGGTCTTTTTAGAACGACCTTACCTTTGCTTTTAACTAACTCTATAAAATTCTCAAGCTTATTTTCAGTTGCACAAATTTTTTGTAATATTTGCAGCTCTTTTTTCACCTTAGCACTCTTACTACGCATTGGAAACATTGGGTCTAAATAAAATATATTAGTTTTACAGTAAGTTAAATTGGCACAAAATTCTTTACTATCTTGATTTAAGAGCGTTAAGTTTTTAGCCACATCTTGATATGCAGAATTGGCTAAGTCATGCTGAGCTGCGCTTAGCATTTCATATAATAATTTATTTTGCTCTAACATAGTAACTTGATGACCAAGCAAAGCCATAACCATAGCATCTCTTCCAAGACCTGCCGTTAAATCATAGATATGCATATCATCTGAAATTTTACCTAAGGCTTTAACTAAGCCCTCTTTTTTTAAGCTTTTTCCTCTATTTGAATTACAAAATTTGACAAAATCAATATTAATTTTCAAATTTTCAGTCACATCATGTAAATATAGTTTATGCTCTATCTCAATAAGCTTGATCTCATGCTTCATTTTTTTGCTTATATTCAAATTCGGCAATTAATTTATGAGCGAGTTTTTCTTGCAATGAGTTTTGTTTTAAGCGTTGATTTAGATGCTCAAAATCTACTTCATCCATATTTTGATCTTGGTTATTACATGAATAAACATAATATTCTTCACCTGTTTTTTGATCTATATGCTTTTGTAAACATTGGGCGCAAATTTCCTTCATCATACATTGCATAGGTGAGTTAATACTTGCAACAGCACTTGCGGTACCCAAATACTGTTTTAATGCTTGGTTTTTTGCTTTTTTAACGGCATGCATCATATGATCACTGCCTATCGCTAAAATATGCTCTATGTTAGCTAAAGGCATTTTTACTTCACCTAACTTACCACTAGCATAAGCTTCTATTGCCTCAATAATATTGCCATGATAAATAAAATCATCTGCGCGTCTAGCCTTAAGATTATCTTGTTCATCACAAGCCCAAATTGTTATGTCACTTGCCTCTTCAATTTCTGACATTTTATATCTGTCGCTAGATTTCTTGTAACCAGCAAAATATAATACTTTAGAACCAGCTGCTTTAAATGCTTTACCAATTGAAAATAAAACTGCATTACCAAGCCCTCCTCCTATGAGTAAAATATTTTTATTTTTATAGATTTCAGTTGGCGTACCTGTAGGCCCCATTAGCACCACTTCCTCACCAATATTTAAATATTTACATAAATTTGATGAACCACCCATTTCTAGAGTAATTAAGCTTACGGTTCCTTCTTTTTGATTGGTAGAGGCACCAGTTAACGCAATGTTTTCAATGATTAATTTTTTATTATTAATAGATTTTGCTGTAGTTTCAAAATTTTGTAACCGATAAAACTGCCCTGGTTTAAAATTTTTGCATGCAAGTGGCGCTTTAACAATTATTTCAATAATATTTGCAGCTAGTCTCTTTATTGCAACTATATGCGCTTTTAATTCTTGATCTAAAGTTGTAATAAAATCCGTTTTTTTAATTTTATTTCTAGGTAATTTACTTAATTCTTTAGTAATAATTGGGTATCCGTCTTTAGCGGAAGCCATAGCTTTAACTACATTGCCAAAATAATGCGGATGCATATCGCCAAAAAAGCTAACTGCTTTATTTTCTTCATTTCGACAAGTTATAAATTGCTTTTTAGCATTTGCATTAATAATTAACTTGGTACCATCTTCTTTAATAACTCTAAAATATAGGCCATCTAATTTAAAATCATCATCTTCACTGGCTAAAATACTATTTGGTTTAGTGCCAGCTGCAACTATGATAGTTTTAGCTGATAATGCTTCAATTTGTTCATTTCGCTTAACTAAAATTTCCTTTGCGGCTCCATATTTATCTAATTTGATTTCAACTGGCGTGGAATTTGCCCTAAATTCAATATTTTCTTCTAAAGCTTTTTCTATTTCCTCATGATTTAAACGATAGGCTGGGCTTTGCTGTAATGCTTTGCGATATATTACTTTAACCCCACCCCATTTCTGCAGTAATGCATTTACATCACCGTTTTTTTTAGCTTTTTCTAATCTTAATAATTTAGCGTGTGTGATAAATTCATGTGCAATTAAGCTTTCTTCTTCGCTCCAATTTTCACTTATGTAGCTTGCTGCGTTCTGCTCTAATAATTCTTCATAAAATTTTAAAAACTTCTCTACTTGCAAAGGATAATAAGCCAATGACTCTGTTGCTGAATCAATAGCAGTTAACCCACCACCTACTACAATAATTGGCAATCTAATTTGCAAATTAGCTAATGAGTTTTGTTTATATGGTGTTGATAATTGCAAATTCATCAAAAAATCAGATGCTTGCTTAACCCCCCTTGCCAAATTATTTTTAAGCTTAATAATATTTGGACTTCCAGCTCCCATACATAAGGCGATATGGTCAAAATTAAGTTGTTTGAATGCTATTTCCTTGGTTATTTGACTACCAAATCTCACACCGCCATATAATTTGTAATTAGTATTTCTGGCCAAAATTAAACGAATAATATCAAGATTATTCTTATCCCATCTAACTGTTATACCATATTCAGCAACCCCACCAAAACCACTAGCTACTCGCTCTGCTAAGTTACTTGTAATAGTTTTTATATCTTTTATAGCTTTAAATTTATGAGTTAAAGGCTCTATTTTAAGCCCATCAATGGCAATTACTTGATGCCCTTCTTGCGTTAAATGATATGCTAGATTAAAGCCAGCTGGTCCTTGCCCTACTACTAGAATTTTATAGTTACTATCATCTTTTTGATAGGGCCTTTTAATATTCAAAGGATTCCATCTAGTTAATAAAGAATATAATTCAAAACCGTAAGGCAAATTTAAAACCTGCTTTAATGTTTCGCTTTCAATTTTAGGAATATTGACTGGTTCTTGCTTTTGATAAATACAAGCTTTCATACAATCATTACATATTCTATGCCCAGTTGCTGCAATTAGCGGATTATCAATCATGGCAGTTGCAAGGCTTGCAATGATATTTCCTGATTTTCTAAGCAAATTCATTTCAGAAATTTTCTCATCTAAGGGGCAGCCATTTAACGCAATATTAAGAGGTGATTTTTGGATCTCTCCCGTTTTATCTCTTAATCCTTTTGAACATGAATCCTTAGCTCTATCATGACATATTATACAATAATTCACCTCATTTTGCGCTGCTGCAGCTTTTATGCCAGCATCGGTTAGATTAAAGCTTGAGCGTTGTCTTAATTTTTCTGGCTTAAATGATATTATATCTGCTGTTGTAGTGTTTAAAAGATTATCATAATTTAAATTTTGTGGAAATTTAAATAAAATAGAATCTGGGTGATTATTTTTTACAAAAATATTTATAGCCGCATATTGGGCAAAAACCTCTAACTTTTCGTGATTTTCACTTATATATTTAGCAAATTTATAATCACTATATGCACCAATAATATTTTCTATATTTTTTGTTAATGCTAAAATAGATAAATTAGATAAATCTTCATTTTTATATTTGCGGACAACTTTTTTTTGAATAAAGTTTCTTTTACATTCATAAACAAAGTTTAATTCTTTAGCTGCACAACAAAGCTCATTTACTTCCTCAGTTAAGTTAAATAATTTCACCAGAAATAATTCTAAATAAGGAGCTAATTCTATGGTAAATTTCGCGGTATAATGTTCTTGCCTGGTCCTTAGCGCTAATAACTGCTCTGTTAGCACAGGGTTTATTTCATTTAGAAAGCCTATAAACTCTTGGTCTATTTTTTTTATGCCGGCTAAAGCGTATAAGTCTTCAAAATTTAGGTTAAAGTTAAACTCTGAACTCACTTTAAGCTTTATCTATATTTAGAGATTTACTTAAGGGCTCTAACAGCATTTTTATATGATTTTTCGCATTATCATTAATGTCTTGCAAATCTATTATTTCTAGAATTTGTGCAATTGCAGCATTTGGCTTATCATATTTGGCGATAGTTTTGCCTAATAATATTGAAAGCAAGATATCATGAGCTTGCAAAATATCGGTTAATGAAATGTCGCTAGGAGCTGTATTTTGTTGCTTACTCATAAATAACTTTAAAAATTAATTAACAATCATAAAGATATTTTTTTAAATTATAATTTATTTTTTTTCACTAAAATTACCTATGATTAGCAATTCTACTAAATTATATTTAACTAGCTTTACTAAACTAGCGATATTCTAATTTGTGGCTTTGACGAAATTTAATATTTAGTTTTATGAACAAAAATTCACATAAAATAATGTGTATAAATCTTTTAAAGCCAAAATATTCTTTACGAGCGCACAAAAAACTTAAAAATTTTATTTATTACTCTATGGTAATTAAAACTATATTTATATTTCATGTCGATAAAAAAACTCTCAGATATTTTAATTAGTCGCATAGCAGCTGGCGAAGTTATTGAGCGACCAGCATCAGTGGTAAAAGAATTAGTAGAAAATTCTATCGATGCAAATGCAGATGAAATTTCAGTTAAAATTGAACAAGCTGGGCAGAATTTAATTGAAATTAAAGATAATGGCACAGGCATTGCCAAGGCTGAGTTAGAATTAGCCTTAACGAGAAATGCTACTTCTAAAATTTCGGGTACAAATCTTTTAGAAATAAACAGCTTGGGTTTTAGGGGTGAGGGTCTTGCTTCAATCGCAAGTATTGCTAAATTAAAATTATGTTCTAAACCTCAAATGCAAGAATTTGCTTATGAAATTTCAGCAAATGCGGGTAAATATAGCGAGGTTAGAGCGAGTAATTTAACCCAAGGAACATTAGTTACAGTAGATGATTTGTTTTTTGCAACACCTGCTCGATTAAAATTTTTAAAATCTGAAAAGAGTGAGACCAATCATATTATTGAAATTTTGCGTAAAATTGCCCTTGCTCAGCCACATATAAGTTTTTCGCTTAACATAGATGGTAAAAATTACTTTAATTTAGGCAAAGCTAATATTAAGCAAAGAATAGCTGATATAATTAGTCTTGAATTTATCAAAAATGCTGAAGAAATAAATTTTATTCAAGATGACTATAAATTTAGCGGCTATACTTCTTTACCAACTTTTAATCGTGCCAGCTCTTTGCAACAATATATATTTGTTAATCAGCGTCCGATTAAAGACAAAATAATATATAATGCTATTAAAACTGCTTACCAAGATTTTTTAGCTAAAGATCGCCATGCAGTAATTACCTTATTCATAGAATTACCAAACACCGAAATAGATGTAAATGTTCATCCTACTAAAGCAGAGATAAGATTTAGAGATGCCCAAAAGCTTCGCAGCAATTTAATTATAGCCTTAAAGACTGCTATAGAGAAATCAGGCTTTAGAGCCTCAAGTGAAACGGGTAATCAGGCTTTAAATTATATTAATAATAATTCCGCCCCCCAAGAAAACAGAACTTCCTTTAGTAATAGTTATAATAATTATACGGCAAGAGCAAGTGAGCAGAGCCATAACATAGCTGCAGAGTTTTTGGTTAATGAACCAGATAATGCAAGTAGCTTAGCACAAACTCAAATAAATCTTGCGCCACAAAACAAAGATTTTTCAGGTGAAGTTCAAGCAGAATATCTTAGCTTTCCTTTGGGCAGTGCAGTTGCGCAATTACATAAAACTTATATTATAGCTCAAACACAAAATGGTTTAGTCATAGTGGATCAGCATGCGGCACATGAACGAATTATTTATGAAAAGTTAAAGAGCGCATTAAAAGACAAGCAAATTGTAACACAAAAACATTTATTTTCTGAAATAGTAGAATTAAATGAAGAAGCTTTAAATATTTTATTAGTTAATAGCGAGGAATTATATAAATTTGGTGTAATTATTGAAAAATTTGGAGCTAAAGCGGTAATTATAAAAGAGACTCCCGAAATATTTAAGGAAGTAAATATTAAAGATTTTATTCAAGATTTAGCAGATAACATGCTAGAATATGGTCAGGCTTTAAATTTATTAGATAAATTTACCGAAATTTATGGCAATCATGCTTGCCGCAATGCTATAAGAGCTGGCAGAGTGTTAAATATTGCAGAAATGAATAATATTTTACGCAACATGGAAGCCACACCTTTTTCTGGTCAATGTAATCATGGCAGACCAACATATGTCGAATTAAAAAAACATGATTTAGAAAAGCTATTTGGACGCAAATAAAACAAACTAAACCACTGATTTTTTTATATTGACGAGGTCTTTCATTTATGTTATAGTGTAAAAACAACTATTATATAGGAAAAATATGCCTAAAACTCAGCCAAAACTAGAAGAGACACTGGGAACAGAAGCAGCTCACATAGTTCAAAGATTATATTCAAAAGGTCATGAAAGTCTTTCTTATACTATGTTAAACGCAATGAAGCCTTGGAAGCCTTGGGGTAAGTCAAACAGAATTATTTCTGTAAGAGATGGATATCTTGATATGAAACTGGCGAAAATAGACGCAGAAATAGAAAAAATAACTGAACAGGAATCAAATATAAATGCAACCAGTGCCCAGCAAATCGGCGCAAACTTTCTATCAGCATTCTCTAAGCTTGTTTTGTTTGCAACAGTTATTACTGTTACCTTAATTGTGACTGGACCTCTATTACCATTAGCCACCAGTGTGCTTGGCTCAACTCTAACCACATATGGTGCGATTGGTGCCACTACTGCCTCTGCTACACTTACTGGTCTATCAGGTCTTGCTCTTGCAGGTACTGGGCGTTTTGTAAGCAACGTATTAAACGACAGACATGAGATAAATCTTGGTGTTCGGGAGGACAAATTGGTCTCTAAAAGGACTGCATTAGAAAATCAAAAAAAACTAATAGAGAAAGTAAAAGAACAAGTTGGTCATATTGATGTAAAAAAGGAAAAACTTTTAATTAAAGAACATCACTTACAGGACATAAAAAAGATAGGTAAAGATTTAAAAAAAGAAAATTGGCTTGTTGGCACTTCTGAACCTCCTACTGTGGAAAAGGCTAAAGCTATATATACAGTTAACAAGTTGCTAACAGACATGGATAGTTCTCATACATTAGATCCTCTACTAACAGAAGCAAATTTATTATTAAAACTAATGCCTAAAGAATCTCGTAACGCTAGTGACTTGAAGCATTGTTTACATAATACGGAAAAAAGACGTACGCCTTACATCTTGTGTACGGAAAAAAGTGATACGCTGGTTGCTTATAAATTAAATGAGGAAGATCTCTCTGCAGAAAAAATTGATCTTGATAAGGAAATTCCTGAAGGTTTAAAATATATAGATCCAATGTTAAAATTAGAATACCACTTAGCGACGAATGATGAGGTGATAAAAACAAAAATTAAAGATCTTTATCCGAATCTGAGACCTGCTGATGAAGGAATAATACTAAAAGAACATTTTATAGAAAAGGATCGTTTGCTTAAAAAAATAACTAACCAAGTACAATTTCCAAGAAAAAAAATTGCTATGGTAAATGCTACGCTTGAAAAAGACAAGCTAGAAATAATAGAAACAGATAAAGGATTATTGTACGCTACAAATAATGAACCCTTAACTTTAATTAACCTAGAGCCAAAAAAAGAGCGAAAATTAGAACATATCAAAAGAAAACACTTACCTGCAGTACCAAGTGTTATTAGTGGTGCAGATATGTACCAAAACATTAAAAAAATTAAAGAAATTTTAGCCGATGGCAAAATGGTAAAAGGAGATTTCAAAGCAAATTACAGTAGTGATATATGCGACACCATTACACGTATGATCTCCAGTGATTACCGTCCAGATCCAGATCCAGTTTCAGGTCCATTATCAGCATCCGACATCAATCAACGTTTACATAGGGACCACGCATATCTCACCAAAAGATTAGAAGGTTTCCCTGAGGATCAAGCGAAAGCCATTGCTGCAAGCCTAACCGTAGTACCTGATGCTATTCTTGGTGACTTTGATGCAAGCTCAATACCTACAACTTTAAATAAATTTGGAGATATGGTTAGAGCATCTATCCTTAGTCAAGCAGAAGCAACAAAGCATGTAGAATTAGGTGCAGATGTAGATCGAGAAGTATTTGAGGCTCAATGTGAACTACATGCATTAGAGCAATTATCCGGCCTTCAAAGTGCTGACTATAAATCTAGCAAATTAAATATTTTTCAAAATAAAAACGCAGGAGATGCGATATTAAAAATCACTAAAACAGCAATAAAAAAAACTCAACATAATATAGCACAGCTGCCTACTACAGATAACTTTTCTCAATCAGGAGGAGGACGCGGTCGTTAAGAATATGCGCAACTAGTGCACTAATGCTCTATCACCTTAAATTAATGCCGCTGGCATGCAAAAGGTTTGATAATAATATTATTTGCTCTCAATAAAACTCTTAACATAGCTAGGATTAATATATGTTTATCCTAGCTTAGTTAACCATCTTAGTTTAACTTATCAGGATTTTAAAATTTTTATAAAGTACGAAATTTGATTTAAAAGTTATTTTACAAAATAAAGATATGCTAATATAAAATATTATATATTTTATTACTTTATGTTCAGCTCATTTAGATTTTAACTATGAAAATTTCAAATTTATTTACCACCGAAAAATATGATAGCACTACTAAAAATGAAATTTCGAAATCAGCTGAATTAATTCTTAAGGCTGGCCTAGCAGATTCTTGTGGTTCTGGCCTATATAGCTTTTTACCTCTTGGGGTTAGAGTTTTGAATAATCTAACTAGAATTATTAAAGAAGAACATAATAAAATTAATATAAATGAAATTATTATGCCAATTATTCAGCCAGCTGAATTGTGGCAGGAAAGTGGGCGTTTTAATGATTATGGCAAGGAAATGCTTATAGCTGAAGATCGTCACAACAAAAAGGTGCTAATTGGCCCAACTGCTGAAGAAATTGTTACAGACATCTTTAGAAAACATGTTACGAGCTATAAAAATTTACCCGTAAATTTATATCAAATTAATTGGAAATTTCGTGATGAAATTAGACCAAGATTTGGTATTATGCGCGCAAGAGAGTTTTTGATGAAAGATGCTTATTCTTTTGATTTAAATCAAGAAGACGCTTTTTTGACTTATAAAAAATTCTATAGTTTATATCTTAATATCTTCAAAAAAATTGGGGTAACAGCCATCCCGGTCAGAGCAGCCTCTGGTGAAATTGGTGGAAGCTTAAGCCATGAATTTCATATTTTAGCAAAAACGGGAGAAAGCAAAATTTATGCTGAAGCCACTTTATTTAACGAGATATCTAATGGTAATAATGATTTTGATTCATTAAATAAATATTATGCCGCAGCAGATGAGTTTCATCTAGATGAACATGCTAAAAATAAAGATCTAATTATCAAAAGAGGTATCGAAGTAGGTCATATATTTAACTTTGCAGATAAATATTCTAAACCATTTAAAGCCACAGTAACTAATAAAGATAATAAAGAAGTTTATGTCAATATGGGCTCTTATGGTATTGGTGTATCAAGATTATTAGCTGCAATTATAGAATCATCTCATGATGAAAAAGGTATTATCTGGCCAGAAATAGTTGCACCTTTCCAAATTATTATTAACCCCTTAAATCTAAAAGATGAACAAGTTTTGCAGAAAGCTCAAAATATATATGAGAAATTTCGCAACTTAAATATAGAAACATTATTAGATAATAGTAGTAAATCAGTAGGAAAAAAATTCGCAACTCACGATTTAATAGGTATACCAAAACAAATTATTATTGGCGCTAAAAATGCTAACACTGATTTGTTAGAGTTAAAACATAGAAAATCAGGTGAAATAGAAAATTTAACTTTTACCCAAATAATTAACAAATATTTTAGCTAAATATTATCATATAATTTATACATATAAATGTAGCTTAATAAACTAAAGCTTTATCTAAAGTTTTTTGGTAAATTTTTGTAAACATAAAATTACTTTAATCATCTAATCATAATTCTTAACTAACTTGCTTAGATATTTTGTTAACTTTACCACAACCTTACACTCTATATGAATTTTACTCATAATTTTTAGATAAAAAGCAACCAAACAGCAAAAAAACTTGCTTACCTTGCTAAAATTATTTTATGCTTTATGTAATTTAATAAAAAAATATTGTACATATATCTTAAAATAAAAATGAGGTAATTAGCTTATAATTTGCGCAAATATTATTTGCTACCCATAAAACTCTCTAATCAAGATCTTTTATTATAGGATTAATAACAAATACCATCTATAAAACTAATTCTCCTTTGCTATTTTCTACCCATAAATCTTACCTTAGAATTTTGCATTAGCAATAGCTAGTTCTACGATTTTAAAGTAAAATATTTGATCAAAACTAATTGAATAAATCATTCTTTTAAATGTTACTAGGTATTAGCCATTACACTTTGAGAAGCTTTATTAAGTTTATCTAATTTATAAGTAAAATTTTGCTCATAATGCTCAACTAACTAAGTGAAAATTTATAAGGTGATTAGCTTTCTACTTTTAATGAACAATATTTTTTTTATTATTTTTTTGTTTGAAGTAAAATTTGCGGCAACTAATGCTGCATATTTATCTAATTGCGTAAAATATTTGGCTTTAATTTCATTACCAGTTTCATATTTATAGTCTATTATTTCAATAATATGGTCAGAAATAATTAAGCGATCAATTCGGCCTGTAATTAACTTAGCTGCAAATTTTCCAGTTAATTCTAATTCCGCATAACCAGTAACATTAAAAATATAATTTAATTCATCATCATTATATATTTTCTTAACCTGTTTGATAATTTCTAACTTTTCTTTTGCAAGTAACAAGTATTTTTTCTGCTCTATAAATTTTGCCAAAACATCAATTTTACCACCCTTTACTAAATAATTGAAAATATCATGATAAACAATCCCAATATCTCTATTCTGGTTAATTGTTAACTTACTTTCTATTACTGTTTCTGCTTTTTGATTTAAGGCTAAATTAGCGCTATTATATTCTGTTATTTTTATTGTGTTTTCTGTTATGCTTAGCTCAGGGTTTTTGTAATCAGCTAATTTATTTACCTCTTTTAGCGAGGAAAATTCCTGTAATATTTCATATAACCAATCAATATTTTTTGAAGAATCTTCTGTAAAAGGCACTATTTCTAATATGTCTCTTGCTCTGGTAAAAGCTACATATAATAATCTTATTTCTTCACTTAATTGATTTTGCTCTTTTGACCTTATTAGTTCCTTAACTTCGTCAAATACATCCAAATGCTTAAGGAAAATATAGTTATATTTATTAGTTAACAAAGTAAAATCTGTATTATTCTTCTTTTTTTTACTACTTAACACCACATAAGTTACCTTTTCTTGCAACCCTTTAGCTTGATGCATCGTCATTATAGTTACTAACTCACTAGATTTAAGGATCTCGTTTTTAGCACTAATTTTATATGAATATATAAATTCTAGAAATTCTTTTTTATTTTTAGAGCGTTTGTTAAAGTTTTTAGCTATATTTAAAAATAACATGATTAGCTGCTCCGCTAACGCACCATATATTTGATAATATTTTTCCCTTAAAGCTAAACTATCTAATATATAAGAGAAAAGCTCCTCTAAATCTAATAAATGAAACTTAGCCTTTAAATCATTTAATGTTGCTAGCGAATTTTTATAATCTTTATTTATTAACAAATTAGCAAAAATTGAATTATCAGCGCGCTTATAACTTAAGTTAAAAATATCCTGTTCTGTTAAGTTAAATAATGGTGACTTTAACAATGCAGCCAAATTTAAATCATCACTATTATCATAACAAAATTTAACTATCGCTAATAAATCCATGATAATTATTTTATCTAATAATGAAAATTTTTCATCACTTTGAAAATTTATACCATATTCTCTAAGGGAGTTAATTATTTCTAAATATATTTTTCCCCTATCCCTAACCAATATTAATATGTCACTAGCTTTTAAAGCTAATTCCTGATCAGCTAATTTTGACTGTATATCCGCTGCTATCAAATCTGCTTGTCCTTTAAACTCTGATTGCTTTACTGTAAATTTATCTGGATAATGATAATGTTTTGCTTCAACTGGTTTTTTTAACACCATTTTAGGCCATAAATTAACTGCCCCGCATTGATTTTCTCTGGTTAATTTATGCTGTATGTCAATTTTATCTATAACTAGCTTATCCTTAATTAAATTATGGTTAGAAAAATTATCCACAAAACTTAAAATATCAGCAACCGAGCGATAAGAATATTCTAAATTAATAATAGACATATTCATTCCAATAAATTCTAGCTTTTGCTTATATTTAGATTTTACCCTATGAAATAATTCATGCTCAGCTCCTTGAAAACTATAGATTGATTGCTTTTCATCACCTACAATAAAAAATGACCTAGCCAAATTATTTTGATTATTTTCTTTAGTTGAAAAAAACTCTTCTAATAATAAATCTAAAATTTGCCATTGCCATGGGCTAGTATCTTGCGCTTCATCTAATAAAATATGCTCTAAAGCAAAATTGTAATTATATAAAATATTATCTTTATGATTTTTATCTTTTAACAAATTTAAAACCAGCAAAATAATATCATTATAATCAACAACATTTTCTTCTTGCTTTAATTTATTGTAATGAGCTAACAATAATCTAGCAATTAAGGCTATATTTTCAGCTAAATCTAAAGCCTGATATTGCTTTAATTTTGTGTAATGAGCATTATAAGAACTCGCAAATGAATTTATTACCTCTTGATAAGCTGTAATATTTTTGGCCACTTTTTTTATAACAACACTCTTTCTAAACTCATTTTTAGTCGTACAAAAGTAACTTTGGAATAAATTAAAATCTAAATCATTAAAATTTTTAATGAGTAGTTTTAAATTAACTAATCTTTTTTTATCATTATCACTGCCATTTAAACTAATTTCCTGCGCTAATTTCTGCAAAAAAGCTAAATCTAGATCAGCTTTGAATGAAGATATAATATTTTTTTCATAATCAGCATCTTCCTTGATTTGAAAAAAGGCAAATAAAGATTTTTTATATGCATTAAAATCTTTATAAAATGATAATATATATTTAATTTCAGTTCTTTTTTTAATGATATCCGCAAATATACTGTCTATATAATCATAATGATATTCCTTAACTAACTCGCCTAAAATTGGCTTAAACTCTTCATTTGCAAAAATTCTTTCCTTAGCTATAGCCAGTAATTGCTGAGCATAATTATCATCTATAATTTCAAAATTTTCTTTAATATTTGCTTCATAAGCATATGTTTCTAAGATATTCTGACAAAATGCATGTATAGTTAAAATTTTAAATTGATGTTGCTGATATTTTAACTGCTGTAATTTTAACTTTAATTTTGTAAGCTTTTCTGCACCAAAAAATAAATGTCTTAAGCCAAATTCTTCTAAAAACTTAACTAATTCATCATCATTATAATTAGCTAATTTTTGTATATAGTCACTTAGTCTTTGCAACATCTCTGCTGCTGCTTTATTAGTAAAGGTAATAGCTAGTATTTTGCTTGCTTCTACATCCTGTAACAATAAGGCTAAAATTCTATCTATAGTAACTTTTGTTTTACCCGTACCCGCACTTGCAGAAACCCAAATAGAAGTTTTTTTATCTAATAAAACTTGCATAATTAATAATTTATAATTGAAGCTAAAAATACCTTTAAAATTAATTAACTTTTAGCTCAAACTAAGTTATAGCTTAAAAAATATATAATAGTAAATATTCATAATTAAATCTAAATGGCAGTTTATACTAAATTAAGCAATAATGACATAAATAGTATTTTACATAACTATAAAATAGGCAGCCTAGATAATGCTGCAGAAATTAGTGCTGGTGTAGAAAATACAAATTATTTGCTCACGACCACAACAGGTAAATATATCCTTACTATCTTTGAAAAAAGAGTTAATCGCAAAGATTTACCTTTTTTTATAGATCTTATGAACTTCTTAGCACAAAATTCATTTCCTTCGCCAAAGATTTTAGCAAATTATAAGTCTTATATATTTAACTTTAAAGCCAAAACTGGTGTAATTATTTCTTTTCTAACTGGAGATATAGCTGAGAATGTTACCCTAAATGATGATATCCTCTTTAACTTAGGTAACAAGTTAGGACAAATGCATAATTTAACTGCTAAATTTCCTTTAAAAAGAGCTAATGATTTTGCTTTAAATGGTATAGAAAAATTATACCAAACTGTAAAATTAAAAAGATTATTGCAAGATGAAGAGCAAAATCTAAGCATCAATATAATTAATAACTTCAAATCACATAATCTTACAAATTTAAGTAAAGCTATTATTCATGCTGATTTATTTCCTGATAATATTTTTGTTAATGCAGATAAAATTTGTGGTGTCATAGATTTTTATTTTTCCTGCCATGATTATATAAATTATGATATCGCAACCACCATTAATGCTTGGTGTTTTGACGATAAGTTAAACTTTAATTTAACCTTTCTAAACAAACTACTCAAAGGTTATAATTTCATAAAACCTTTAAACGCAGCAGATAAAAAATATCTTTATGATTTTTGTCTGTTAACCGCCCTTAGATTCTATTTAACCCGAATATATGACAAATTTCATCAACCAAAAAATTCTAATAACATAGCAAAAAATCCTGATGAATTTTTACAACGAATAAAATTTTGGCTAAATTTTACAGAAATGCCAAGAATTCTTGAAGAAATTTAATTAATAAAACTTTAAACCACAAACTAAAGCATCACCATAATCTTTATCATAAGTAGTGATAGAAGCTCCGCATTCTCCATATATGTTTCCTGTTGCAAGCAAACCATCATCTATTTTATTATCTATGTAATATGCATCAATATGCGCTAAAGCACTATATTCATCTTGCCTTGAACGCAACTGTAAAATTACTTTACCATTATCACTTGTAAATAAATATAAACTACCATTATCTAACGCAGATTCTGGTACATTATCTTGCCAAGTGTCCGCTGAAGCAAAAGGATAAAAACTATTATTAATTTTTGCTCTGTAAATATGTGCCCAACTATTTGCCTGCTCATTTATTAGCGACCATGCAATTATATCATCACCATCACCACTACATTCATCACTTCCCAAAGAATTATCATTACAATCATTACCCCAAATTAATGCTGCATCTGCATAATCTCCAGCATATGCAGCAAATTTTAACTTAAAAATATCCATATTACTATGATGTAATCTTACTTCCGAGATCACCTGATTTAATTGATTATTTTTAATTAATTTTTGCCCAATAGTAACTCCAGTAAAAATCACACCAATTATAGTTAAAACTATGGTCATCTCAATTAAACTAAATGCTTGCCGATTATTCATTACATCAATATAACTTTAGTTTTAGTTTACTATAGTATTATTATGAAGCAAGTCACCATATATACAGATGGCTCATCCCTAGGTAACCCAGGTTCAGGAGGCTGGGCAGCCCATTTATCTTATGCTGCAACAAAAAAAGAAATATATGGATATCAAAGTGATGCAACTAATAATCAAATGGAATTATTAGCTGCAATTAAAGCTTTAGCATTATTAAAAAACAAATGTAATGTAGATTTATATACAGATTCCACCTATTTAAGAGATGGTATTACTAAATGGATTCATAACTGGCTAAAAAATGATTGGCGCTCCTCTACCAAAAAACCAGTAAAAAATAAAGAATTATGGCAAGAATTATATAATTTAACTAAGCTACATCAAATTAATTGGCATTGGGTTAAAGCGCATAATGGCAATGAACATAATGAAAGAGTGGATTTCCTCGCAAGAAATGCCGCAGAAAATAAAATTAATATTTAAGCTTCTCTAAAAATAATTAGCACTGCAATTAAAACCAAAAAGAACAGAGCATTATAAATAAAATTATTTAACTAAACTAAATTACAGCAAATTAACTGCTTTTTTGTTAAAACACATAATGGCAGTAAAAATCATGAAAAAGTGGGTTTACTCGAAATTCAAACTGCGAAAAATAAAATTAACCTTTAAAGCTTTTATAAAAATAATTGGCACTTCCAGTCAAAACCAATAAGAACAAAGCATTATAAATAAAATTATTTAACTAAACTTAATTACAGCAAATTAACTGCCATTTTATAAAACACATAATGGCAATAAACATCATGAAAGAGTGGGTTTCCTCGCAATTTAAACTGCGAAAAATAAAATTAACCTTTAAAGCTTTTATAAAAATAATTGGCACTTCCAGTCAAAACCAATAAGAACAAAGCATTATAAATAAAATTATTTAACTAAACTTAATTACATCAAATTAGCTACTATTTTATTAAAGCACATAATGATAATGAAAATAATAAAAAAGTGGGTTTCCACGCAATATATACCACCACTCAATTAAAATTTCAGTTTTATAAGAAATAATTGCCGCTTATGTTCAAAGAACTAAAAGTCATATGATAATTTTGTAATTTAATAAGAATATTATTGAGGATAATTAATAATATAATCAAACACAACTAAACTTAACTTTAATAAAGCAAGGTTTAGTTATTTAACATCACGCCAAACTCGTTTTTTTGCTACAAAAAATAATAGCGTAAATACAATTAAAAATAATAAAGAACGTATACCCATTTTGTTTCTTTTTTCCATTTCTGGTTCAGCTGTCCATTGTAAGAAATTGACTAAATCAACTGACATTTGCTCAACTGAGTTATTAGTGCCATCCATGTAATCAACCTGACCATTCATTAGTGGCATAGGCATCGCAATTAATTTGCCCGGATAATATTTATTGTAATACATGCCAGACGGAACCTTAAACCCCTCCTCTGGCTTAACATAACCATTTAATAATGAATATAAATAATTACCACCATCTGGCCTAGATTTAACCATTAAAGACAAATCTGGCGGATATGCACCTCCGTTTGATGCTCTTGCTGCATTTTCATTTGGATATGGAGATGGTATTTTGTCTGAAGCTATAGCATTGCGTTCAAACATATCACCAGCATCGTCAGGACCATCAATCACAGTATATTCAGCTGCTAATGTTTTAATTTCAGCAGGAGAAAAACCAATATCTTCTAAATTTCTGAAATATACTCTTTTCATAGAATGACATGCAGCGCAAACTTCTTTATAAACCTGAAAACCCCTTTGAATTGATGGGCGATCAAAAGAACCAAATTTACCCTCAAAAGACCAGTCACGCTCTATTAGCTTCTCAGATGAACCTGCTGCCTGTAAAGAAAAGTTTGCCAGTAAAAATAAATTAAAAATTATAAGTTTTTTCATTAGATAATATTAACTATGTTTTGATTTAAAATGCTCATCTATGGAAGCAGGAAGCGGTAATGGTTGCTCATATTTATTTAACATTGGTAAGATAAATAAGAAATAAGAAAAGTAATAAATAGTAGAAATTCTAGAAGCTATGACAAAAATACCATCTGCAGATTGCGCACCCAAATAACCCAGTAACGCAAAATTTAAAATAAATATTATGTAAAACCATTTAAAGAAAGGTCTGTAATAACCACTTCTAGTCTTTGCTTTATCTAACCAAGGTAAGGCAAATAAAATCAAAATAGAAGCAAACATCGCAGTTACCCCACCAAGCTTGTCTGGTATAGCACGCAAAATTGCATAAAAAGGTAAGAAATACCATTCAGGCACAATGTGAGCCGGTGTAACTAACGGATTAGCCGGTATGTAATTATCTGGGTGACCTAATGCATTTGGCTTAAAAAAGACAAAATAAGCAAATATCAACAAGAATATGCCAAGACCAAACATATCTTTGATCGTGTAATATGGATGAAAAGGCACCGTGTCTTTCTTGGTCTTTACCTCAACACCAGTAGGATTACTTGAACCAGGTACATGTAACGCAATGATGTGAATCACAACCAAGCCAACTATAATAAATGGTAATAAGTAATGTAAGGAGAAAAAACGATTTAAAGTTGGGTTATCAACCGAGTAACCACCCCAAAGCCATGTTACGATTGAATCACCAATAACTGGAATAGCAGAAAATAAATTAGTAATTACCGTAGCTCCCCAAAAACTCATTTGTCCCCAAGGTAAAACATAACCTAGAAAAGCAGTCGCCATCATACTTAAAAATATAAATATACCAAAAAACCAGATAATTTCTCGTGGCTTTTTATAAGAACCAAAAAACAAACCTCTAGCGATGTGAGCATAAACCACTACAAAAAACATAGAAGCTCCAACCGCGTGAATATATCTAATTAACCAACCATAATTAACATCACGCATAATATGTTCAACTGAGTCAAAAGCATGATCTGCATGTGGTGTATAATGCATTGATAAGAATATTCCAGTTACAATCTGTATAACTAATGCAATACCTGCTAATGAACCAAAATTCCAAAAATAACTTAAGTTTTTAGGAGTTCTATATTGTGCTAAATGCTCATAAACATAAGAAAAAACTGGTAATCTTTCATCTATCCAGCCTGTGACAACTCCTAGTTTTAATGGTTTTATATCTTTATTTGCCATATTTATCCGATTTTAATTACTTTATCTGTTACAAAATTATATTCAGGGACTATCAGGTTTTTAGGAGCAGGACCCTTTCTAATTCGCCCTGATATATCATAGTGAGAACCATGACATGGACAAAACCAAGCATTATAATCACCAGAACCTTTACCTAATGGTACGCAACCCAAATGAGTGCATACTCCTAGAACTATTAAATATTCTTCTTTACCTTTTTTAACTCTTTCCTCATCAGTTTGAGGGTCAATTAAAGAATTTATGTCAACTTCTCTAGCCTCAGCAAGCTCTGCCTCGCTTCTCCTTTTAATAAAGACTGGCTTGCCTCGCCATTTAACTTTCATCTCATCACCCGACTCTAAACCAGAAATGTCAACTTCAATAGAAGCTAAAGCCTTTACATCTTTAGCAGGATTCATTGAATGCACAAAAGGCACAGCAACAGATGCTGCGCCAACACCAGCCATAGCTGTTGCGGCAAGCACTACAAAATCTCTTTTTTCTCCATCTACATTCTCACTTTCTGTAGCTTTAATCTTATCTGTTTTGGTGTTTTTACCCATATTTTACGTACAAATTTTAACCAATTATAATTTTAGCCCCACTAAATTGCAAGAAAAAATCAGAGCAAATATTATGATTTAAATAAGTAAAAAATAGACTTGCAAGTAAATCAACTTCTATGTATATTTTGCCAAATCATATATATTAATATAGTCAAAATGGTCAATAAAGGAACAATAACACAAGTAATATCAGCTGTAGTTGATGTAAAATTTAAAGATGGAAATCTACCAAAGATTTTAAATGCTTTAGAAACTACAAATAACGGAAAAAAAATCATTCTAGAAGTAGCTCAACATACAGGCGAAAACACAATTAGAGCGATTGCCATGGATTCTACAGAAGGTTTACAGCGAGGAACTGAAGTAATAGACACAAATAAACCTATAACTGTTCCAGTTGGAGATGCTACACTTGGAAGAATTCTGAATGTTATTGGTGAACCAATTGATGAGTTGGGACCAATTAGCCAAGAAAAAACAGCATCTATTCACAATGAAGCGCCTGGCTTTTCAGAACAAGCAACCGATACAGAAATTTTAACAACTGGTATTAAAGTAGTAGATTTATTAGCACCATATTCTAAAGGAGGTAAAATTGGTCTTTTTGGTGGAGCTGGAGTTGGAAAAACCGTTTTAATAATGGAATTAATTAATAATATTGCTAAAGGCCACGGAGGCTACTCAGTTTTTGCTGGTGTTGGTGAAAGAACCAGAGAAGGAAATGATCTTTATCATGAAATGATCGAATCTGGCGTAATAAATACAGAAGATTTAACTAAATCAAAAGCTGCTCTTGTTTATGGCCAAATGAATGAGCCTCCAGGAGCTAGAGCAAGAGTTGCATTGACTGGACTTACAATTGCAGAAAAATTCCGTGATCAAGGTGGTCAAGACGTGTTATTTTTTGTTGATAACGTCTTTAGATTTACGCAAGCAGGTTCTGAAGTATCCGCTTTGCTTGGCAGAATTCCATCGGCTGTTGGTTACCAACCTACTCTTGCAACAGATATGGGTCAAATGCAAGAAAGAATAACTTCAACTAAAAATGGTTCAATAACTTCTGTGCAAGCTATTTATGTACCTGCCGATGATTTAACAGACCCGGCGCCTGCTACTTCTTTCGCCCATTTAGGTGCAACTACTGTATTATCAAGACAAATAGCTGAATTAGGCATTTACCCTGCTGTTGATCCTCTTGATTCTACATCTCAAATCTTAGATCCAAGAATTTTAGGAGATGAGCATTATAATACAGCAAGAGCCGTACAAAAAATATTACAAACTTACAAATCGCTACAAGATATTATTGCAATTTTAGGTATGGATGAGTTGTCTGAGGAAGATAAACTTTTAGTGAATAGAGCGCGTAAAATTCAAAAATTTCTATCACAACCATTTCATGTTGCAGAAATATTTACAGGTATGCCTGGTAAATTTGTAGCACTTGAAGATACGATTAGAGGATTCGCCGATATTTGCTCCGGTAAATATGATCACTTACCAGAAAATGCATTTTACATGGTTGGCTCTATTAATGAAGCTTTAGAAAAGGCTGAAAAATTATCTAGTAAAGCGGCTTAAGTAATTTTAAATTAAGTTATGACTACAATAAAATTAAAAATTGTTACACCTAGAGAAGTGTTTTTAGAAGATGAGTTTGAAATGGTTACTTTACCTAGTTTTGAAGGTGAGCTAGCCATTTTAAAAGATCATGTTCCAATCTTAGCAAGCTTAAAAGCAGGACAAATAAATATTTATCTTAATGGTGTGGTTGCTAAGAAAATTATCATAAATAGTGGTGTTTTAAATTTTTCAAATAACGAAGCAATTATTCTTGTTGAAGAAGTTATCAGCAAAGAAAAATACCATAATGAATTTATCACTAACAAAATATCAGAATTACAAAATAACATTAGCAATTATGTTAAGATAGGTGATGACGAAGCTCTAAATAAAGAGCAGCAATCCTTAAATGATATTCTAACTATTAAAGAACTTTTATAATATTTATATTATTTATATTATAAAAGCCTAATTTATTCGTATTTCTAAGTTAAGTTTTGCTTTCTAAAATAAAGCATCACTCTTTCTTACATTAAAGTTATTACTCCTAACTATCTTAGTCTATTATGTGCCGATATTTTTAGGTTTAGTTAATTTTATGCATTAATTAACATTACTTTAAATAATTCGCCCATTTGTTCTTTTGCTAAAATTCTATCTTCTGCAATTTGTAATTTTTTTTGCTTATGTTGATTGGAGTTATTAGCTAAAGCTCTACTTCTTTCTCTAAAACCTAACATTGTAAAAAATTCTCTTTGCGTGCTTAAATTACAAGGTAAATTATTATTATTTACAATCTTGGCCAATGCTGAAAAATCCACATGAGCAGTAAGATCTGCTGTGCCTAATGATTTAAAAACATCATAATATTTATGTTTTTTTAACGCTTGCAAACTGTCGCCAAATTGCTTTTCTATATAACCATAATCTATAAATATTGCCGCAGATTTACTTAACTTTAAAAATTTTGCAATATCCTCCATCATATTTAAAGCTGGGTAACATACTTCATATATATCATTATTTTTTGCCTCTAAGCTACCCAATTCCAAATTAATCTTATGATGGTTTTTCTCTAAAATGAAGGTAAAATTACGCTGCTTATCTAAAGCTATTTTACGCTCATGCCAATTATAATCTTGATATTGATATTGTGTTATTGGTAAAGCATCAAAAAATTCATTAGCTAATATAAAGCTAGGTTTATTTGCAAGATTAGAGATATCTTCATAATGGGTGATTTTCACATCAAAAACACTAAGTTTTTCTTGCTGTATTTTGCGTAATTTAGGGCTTAGCTCTATTAAATTAACCTCTAATATTTTATATAATTCTGCTTTTGTTTTTAATGTTCTTAAAACATCACTCATCAACTCAGCTCTACCAGGACCCAACTCAATTATCGTAAATTCTTGGGGTTTACCAATATTTTGCCAATAATATATAATATAAGCAGCTAATATTTCACCAAAAACCTGACTAATCTCTGGCGCTGTGATAAAATCACCTTCTGCCCCAAACGGGTTTTCCTTAATGTAATAACCACTCTCTTGATCAAATAATATATTTTGCATGAATTCTGCAATAGAGATGGGACCAAAATTTAAAATATTTTGTTTAATTTTTTTGCTTAGAATATTTTCCATTATAAAAAACTAAATAAAAACCTAAAATTAGCATTGGTAGTGATAGAATTTGCCCCATTGTAAAAATATCACTCAAATAACCAATATGGCTATCTGGCTCTCTAAAGCACTCAATTATGATTCTAGACATGCTATAAAGTAATAAAAACAAACCGGTAACCCTACCATATGACAATCTAAAAAAAGGTTTCTTATAGGCAAGATATAAAATAAAAAAGCTAAATAAACCCTCTAAAAAAGCCTCATATAATTGACTTGGGTGCCTAGCTATCATGCCAGCATGTGGAAAAATAACTGCCCACTTTACCTCAGTTGCTCTTCCATATAATTCGCCATTAATAAAATTTGCTATTCTACCAAAGAAAAGCCCTATAGGTACGGCCAATGATAAAATATCCATATATTGTAAAAATGATTTTTGTTTTTTCTGCGCATGATATAAAACAGCTAAAGTAAAACCAATTAAGCCCCCATGAAAAGACATACCACCCTGCCAAATATAAAACACTTCAATGAAATTAAAGAAATAATAATCTAAATTATAAAATATAACATAGCCCAACCTGCCCCCAATAATAATACCGCAAATTATATTAAAAATTAAATCTTCTAAATCTTTTTTATCTGTAATTTTTAGGCTGAATTTTCGTACCAAAAACATTATATAATAAAAGCCGAGGATAAAACTTGCAATATAAGCCATAGAGTACCACCTAATCGCAATTGGCCCTAAATTAAAGATAATTGGCTCTAAATTATGTATGTACATAGTAAAATATTTTTTATAAAACTTTAGATTAAATTATATAACCATATAATCATTATAATACCAAATACTGCAAGATATATTATAGATGAAACATCTAATTTATACGCTATTAATAATTTTTCTAAACGCAAATTTATTTGCTAAAGCAAATATTTCTGAATTAATTAGCGAGGAAAACCTTATTTGTGCCGAAGACGCATTCAAATTACTCGAAAATTATCGAGTAAATGAGGCTTTAACTGTTAGTAATTTTTGCCAAGATCCTGCTATAGAAAAAATGATTATCTGGCTTTCTCTCTATGATAATTATGTAATAGAGCCCAAAAGATCTATGGAGTTTTTAATTAATCATAAAAATTTTCCAGTTCAAGATAGAATTAGAAAAATTATGGAAAGAAATATATCTAAGAAAATACCTACGCAACATGTTTTAAAATTTTATAATGATGATTTTCCTAGTACAGAAAAATCCTTTCAATTATTTTTGCAAAAATCATTAGAAAATATAAATAGCTCCTTTCAAGAGGATATCAAAACCTCTTTGCAGCGAAAATATTTTCTACATAATAATTTTCCAGAAAAAAAATTAGACCATTACATAAATGATAATTTAGTTAATAAGAACATTATAATTCTTAAAATAAATAATTTACTTAGAGATAAACAAGTAAATACAGCTAAAAAATTGTTAAAATATTTGCATTTAGATTATCAATATTTTTTCAAAGCAAGAATAGCATTAATTGAAAATCAACGCAAAGCGCTAAAAAAAATAAAAACTGTAACCCCTCAATTACAAAATAATGCTGATTTTATTTTCGATTTAGTTAATTGGTATGAGCGTCATGACAAAGATGAAAAAATATATAATCATATTTCTAAGCTAAATTATCTAGAAAATCCTGAAAAATGGCATAATAAGCGTATAAGAAATGCTAGATATTTGTTAAAAAAACAAAAATATCAAGAAGCATATGAAATAGTAGCTAATCATCAAATTACTGAAACTAATCATGCTTATATAGAATTAGAATGGTTTTCTGGCTGGCTAGCACTAAGATTTTTACAACAACCCGAACTAGCAATAAAGCATTTCAAGCGTATGTATAATAATGTAAAATTCGCAATCAGTTTATCTAGAGGCGCATATTGGCTTGCTAGAGCATATGATGCATCTTTGCAATTTGATTTAGCAAAAAAATGGTATCAAGAAGCAAGTAACTATAACAGCACATATTATGGTCAAATGGCTCTGTTAGAATTAGAGAAGCAAATTATGATTAAATTACCGGAATTTCACCTAACTTCAGCAGAGGAATTACAAAATTACATCAAAACGGAGGAAAAAGCTAGAATTGCTCTTTATTTTTCGGCTCTTAAAAAAGATGAAGAAGCTGAATTGTTTTTTAAAAATTTGATTATAAAAAATGAAGATGAGCAATTGATAAGTACAATTATTTCTCTTTCAAGCTATAGTAATAACCAAGAAATTATTAACAAGATAGCAAGATATGCGACTAGATTTAATGTTATAACTTTAGCAAATTACCCCCTTATAAATAATTTGCCTAGCACTTATAATGTAGGTAATTACGCTCTTATCATGTCTATTATCAAACAAGAAAGTGGTTTTAGTAATAATGCAGTAAGTAAAGCTGGCGCAGTTGGTTTTATGCAGTTAATGCCAGCAACAGCAAAGCAAGTAGCAAAAAAACTCAACATCAAATATAGTAAAAACAAATTACAAACTAACGCCAAATATAACATAACTTTAGGCGCTTATTATATTAATTCCCTCTTAAAAAAATTCAACAATTCATATATAGTTGCTATTGCCTCATATAATGCAGGACCTAAAAACACTAGAAGATGGCTAAAAGAAAATGGTGACCCTAGTCAGTCCAACGATATTCATCAAGCCATTGATTGGGTTGAACAAATCACTTTCTCTGAGACCAGAAACTACGTACAAAGAATTATAGAAAACTCAGTAATTTACCAACATTTACTTAATCAGAAAATACAAGAATTTCCTGCACCAAAATTAAAACCAAGTAATTAAGCTCTTTCTTTTTATTAATATATTAATAAAGTCTCTATTTAACTTCTCACTTGGTAAACTTGTAAACTTAAATAATATTATAAGTTTTAGCTTAATCAAAAACATAGCCTTAAATTATAGTGAAATCAAAACTAATAATTATGCTCCTTCTTCTTTCAATAGCTTATTAACTAAAGCAGACTTTAATTTGTCTTTCACTATCTTGTATACTTAAATAATATTATAAGTTTTAGCCTAATCAAACATAGCCTTAAATTATAGTAAAATTAAAAACTAATAATTATGCTAATTCTTCTTTTAATAATTTATTAACTAAGGCAGGATTTGCTTTACCTTTAGAAATTTTCATTACTTGACCTACAAAAAAACCAAATAATCTATCTTTGCCACTTTTATATTCTGCCACTTTATCTGCGTTATTAGCAATAACCTCAGTTATAATTGCAATAATAGCAGAATCATCTGTAATCTGCACTAACCCTTCAGCTGCAATAATATCTTTAGCATCTTTACCTGTAAGAATCATTTTATCTAAGACATCTTTAGCTATTTTACCAGAAATTATATTCTCCTCTATCTGCTTAATTAAGCCAAGTAGCATTTTAGCAGTAACTGGTGATTCATTTATATTTAACTCATCTTTTTTTAAACGAGCAAATAATTCGCCAGTAAGCCATGTAACTGCTAATTTAGTATTACAATTACCAAATAGCTCCTCAAAATAATTAGTTACATCCTTATCTGAAATTAATACATCTGCATCATATTCTGTTATTTCTTCAGCCAAATATCTAGCTTTTTTCTGCTCTGGCAATTCAGGCAGCGAGTCTTTTACTTCTTGTAAAAATTCTTTTGATAATCTTAATGGTAATAAATCAGGATCAGGAAAATATCTGTAATCATGCGCATCTTCTTTGTCACGCATCATTCTCGTTTCTCCAGTATTTACATCAAATAATCTAGTTTGTTGCCTAACCTGCTCACCATTATCGAGTAATTTTGCTTGTCTTGCTACTTCATAATCAATTGCAAGCATAATATTTCTAGTTGAATTTAAATTTTTTATTTCACATCTAGTGCCAAGCTCTTCACAACCAACTAAACGAAGACTTATATTTGCGTCACATCTCAATTGTCCTTTTTCCATATCACCACCACAACTATTAATATAGCGTAATATATTGCGATATTTTTTCACAAAATCAGCTGCCTCAAAAGCACTTGAAAGTTCTGGTTCTGAAACTAGCTCCATTAATGGAACACCCGATCTATTTAAGTCAACAAAGCTATGGGTAGGGCTTTGATCATGTATAGATTTCCCTGCATCTTGCTCAACATGGATTCTAGTGATATTGATTATTTTGTTATTATCATGCTCATCCTTAATTTTGATTTTACCACCAGTAACTAATGGGTCTGAAAATTGAGAAATTTGATATCCTTGCGGTAAATCAGCGTAAAAATAGTTTTTACGGTCAAAAATTGAATACTCATTAACTTTAGCTTCTATAGCAAAGCCAGTAAGAGCTGCTTTTTTTATCGCTTCCTTATTTAACACAGGCAACATGCCAGGCATAGCTGCGTCAACAAAAGAAACCTGACTATTTGGCTTAGCACCAAACTCAGTACTGCTATGTGAAAATAATTTCGATTTAGTATTAATCTGTGCGTGAATTTCAACACCAATAACTATCTCATATTCGTTTTTCTCAGTTTTATATGTAGCCATGATTTTATATAATGTAATTTAAATTATCTCGCTTAAAAGCAACTTCTTTTTCTATATTATTAGCAATTTTTAATAATTCAGCTTCCTGAAATCTTGGCGCCATCAATTGCACCCCTATTGGTAAGTTATTTTTATCTACCCCAACTGGCACAGAAATTGCTGGTAAACCTGCTAAATTTGCAGGCACAGTAAAAATATCGTTATAATATGTCTCAATTAAAGTTGGCTTATCTTCTATACCAAAAGCTGTGTTTGGCGTAGTTGGTGTAATAATTGCATCAACCTGAGCAAACGCACTATTAAAGTCATTCGCAAATAATCTCCTAACCTTTTGTGCCTTTTTATAATATGCGTCATAATAACCAGATGATAATACATAAGTACCAAGCATAATTCTACGCTTAACCTCAGCTCCAAAGCCAGATGCTCTGCTCTTAGCATACATATCATCCAATGAATCTCCTTCTGCATATTCTCTTATACCATATTTCACCCCATCATATCTAGCTAAATTAGATGAAGCTTCAGCTGTGCTAATAATATAATAAGCAGGGGCACCATAAATAGTATGTGGTAATGAGATCTCTACTATTTTGGCACCTAAGTTTTTAAGTAAATTTACTGTTTCATTATATGATTTTTGTATGTCTTCATTCATACCCTCCATCACATATTCTGCTGCCACACCAATTTTCAAGCCCTTCACTCCAGCTCCTAATTTTCTCGTAAAATCCTCACTTGCTACATTTGCCGAAGTAGAATCTTTCTTGTCATAAGAACTAGTGGAATTTAAAATTAATGCCGAGTCCTCCACTGTCTTAGAAAAATGACCCGCCTGATCTAAGGAACTAGCATAAGCTATCATGCCCCATCTTGAACATCTACCATATGTTGGTTTTAAACCAACCAAACCTGTAAATGAAGCTGGCTGCCTTACTGAACCACCTGTATCACTTCCTAAGGATGCTGCGCACAAATCAGCAGCTACCGCAGCTGCCGAACCTCCAGAAGAGCCACCCGGTACTAGTTTTTTAGCAGAATTTGCAGACTTTAAGGGATTAACCACATTACCAAAAGCACTATTTTTGTTAGTAGAGCCCATAGCAAACTCATCCATATTTAACTTACCTAATAAAATAGCACCATCTTGCCAAAGATTATCAGTTACAGTTGATTCATATTTTGGTGTAAAACCATCTAAAATTTTAGAACATGCCTGAGTTTTAATATTTTTTGTACAATATAAATCCTTAATCCCAAAGGGTATAGCTTCTAGAGGCCTTGCTTCATTCTTAGCTATCTTTAAATCAGATTCAGCCGCCATTTTATATGCTTTTTCTTCGGTGACTTCTATATAGGAATTAATATGTTTATCTTTCTGCTTGATATTATCAATATAAGCAGCTGTTAATTCCTTAGCAGAAAAATCTTTTGCAAGTAAGCCTTTTCTCAACTGAGAGATAGTAAGTTTAGTTATATTAGTCATTATTCTACAAATTTAGGTACAGCAAAAAAGTTAAGTTTACTCAAAGGAGCATTAGCCAAAATATCATCTGATATATTATCATCTGCTATGTCATCAGCGCGCATAGCTAAATCATTTTCTATTGCCATCATTGGTTCTACATTATCAGTATCTATTTCGTTTAAACTCTCAACCCATGTTACTATGTTTGAAATATTTTCCGATAAATCTAGCAAATTATCATTAGCTAACGAAATTCGTGCTAATTTTGCTATTTTCTTTACTTGATCTTCTGTTACTTTACTCATTTAATAACCTTTTTAAATTTTCTAATGGCCTTGCAATGCAAGCCTTTTTGTTTTTTACAATTATTGGTCTTTCAATTAATTTAGGATATTTAACCATAAAAGCCAATAATTCAGCCTCACTATGTGTGTCTAGAGCTAAATTATTAAGCTTATAATCTTGCTCTGATGTTCTAAGTAATTCCCGCGCTGAAATATTAAGCTTATCCAAAATATCCTCTAATTCAGTAATTGTTGGAATATTCTTCAAATATTCTATTACTTCAAAATTTAAGCCCGATTCTTTAAGATATTCAAGCGCAATTCTTGATTTTGAACATCTAGGATTATGGTATATTCTCATAGTTTTGATAAAATCTAATTACTAGCAATTTTACAGCTTTAGTCAATCAATATTAGATATTACTATAATATTTTCTTAGCTTTTTGCTTAATGGTAATAGTTGCAATAAATATCGAAGAATAAGTCCCAATTAAAACACCAAA
>JABIRX010000033.1 GCA_018667735.1 Alphaproteobacteria bacterium
ATGTTACTTAGCTTGATTTTATCATGCTATAATATTTTATTTATATCCAAAAAATATGATTAATTGAGTGGAGAATGCTTGAACTTTTGTCTCTCCACATATTAATTTATTATTATGTTATTTGTTGCTATATTAGATAAAAAGATGTTTTGGTATAGAATAAGTTAACTTACATTAAAATTTAATTTGTTTATATTATGAAAAAAGGATTTTCACTAGTTGAGTTATCAATAGTCTTAATAATTATAGGTTTGTTGATTGCGGGAGTGTCATCAGGTAGTAAATTAATAAAACAAGCTAGAATTAATTCATTGATCAATGAATTGAATGAGCTTAAGAATTCTTTTAA
Organism: Alphaproteobacteria bacterium; assembly: GCA_018667735.1. NCBI lineage: Bacteria > Pseudomonadati > Pseudomonadota > Alphaproteobacteria > Alphaproteobacteria bacterium. The sequence continues at coordinate 350 of JABIRX010000033.1, forward strand.
TATTTTTGAACAAATTTATGACCAACTACCTGGCGATATAAATAATGCATATGATTTTTTTGGTAGTGTAGATAGCTGCACAAATACATCAGGTGGTTACAACAGTTGTAATGGCGATGGTGATTATGAAATTGAATGGTCCTATGAAAGTTATAGATCGAATCAACATTTAGCTTTAGCAGGATTAATCTCAGGAAGTTATGATGGTCAAACAGAAACAATATCTTCAAGTGCTTTTAGTAGTACTATTTATCATCCTGCTTTACAATGCAGCAGTATGGGTCATTCAGATTTAGGCACAGTTTGTATACAATTAGGTGGAGATAATATTGGTAATAATGCAGGTTTGATTCCTGTAGACCAATATAGGGTAGATTATAAATTAGATGATGGTTTGCCATTATCTGGTAACATTAGATTTAGAGCAATACAGGATGTTTCAACTACAACATGTGGTGATTCTTCTGGTTATATACTTACTTCTACTTCAGTTGGATGTAATCTTTTAATGACAGTCGATCGATAGAATGAATAATAATTCACATCTTATCTAGTATAAGATGTTGTAGTTCTTATATTTTATTGTAAGTTTTGTTAAATAGCTATTCTTTCTGATACATATCTAATGCCAAGTTCTATCTTAGAGCAAAATTTTATTCAATTTGTTTTTATTTGCATTTTGTGATATACTCAAATAAATATATCAACACAATATATTAATTAATAATGAATAAAAAAGGATTTTCACTAGTTGAGTTATCAATAGTCTTAATAATTATAGGTATGTTGATTGCGGGAGTATCATCAGGTAGTAAATTAATAGGTCAGGCTAAATTAAGAGCGGTAATAAGTGATTATAATACATATAAAAATGCTTATAATACATTTTACCTTACTTATGATGTATTACCAGGTGACATGAGCGCCACTGGTGCTTTAGCATTTTTTGGAGTTACAAATAAGTCAAGTACTTGCACTTCATCTACAATTTCTTATGCTTCAGAAGATAATATATTGCTCTCAATGGTTGATTCTCCTATGTCATTCTGGCATATGAAATTAGCAGATTTAATAGGGGGAAATTATGATGGAGAGTATTTAACTGCAGAGGAAGTAGGTGTGACTGTTGGTACTTCTGGCTATAATAGCAATGCAGGCTTTAGTTTTTTCACTCTTGGTTTAGATTGTAATCAATGGGGTTATAGTAATAATGAGGTATATGAGATGAGTTATAAGAATGTTTTGGCTCTTGGTAAAATACAAACAGCAAATTTTCATGTGGCAGATAACTCTGTGTTAAAACCAGTAGATGCATATAATATAGATAATAAGTTAGATGATGGGTTGCCAAATAGTGGTATAATATTAGCAGATCATGGTATAGATGTTGGAAATAGCCAGCAATGTACCAGTTTAAGTAGTTATGCAAGCGGCTATACCTCAAGTGATGGCACGCTTAGCTATATGGCAACTAATGATTATGCAGCATGTCGCATGATGTTTGTGATGAATTTTTAGATAATATTTTTTTCTTGAATATTAAGTGATAATGTAATAAAACACATAATTCCAATGTTTAGGGCGATTAGCTCAGCTGGTTAGAGCATCTCGTTTACACCGAGGGGGTCGGGAGTTCGAATCTCTCATCGCCCACCAGCACTAAACATTTTGGGGGTGTAGCTCAGTTGGTTAGAGCGCCTGCCTGTCACGCAGGAGGTCGCGGGTTCGAGTCCCGTCACTCCCGCCACCAGATTTATTTTTTTGGATTTATTTCTATAACAGTTTTGATGTTCCTTGTATTTACAGGGCTGGCTCTATAACGAATAAAAACTCTTCTAATCATAAAGCAACAAGCAATTATTGCAAAAATACTTAACAAAAAGCTAAAAACAAAGAAACTAATATAAAGAGCAATAACTAATAAAAATACTTTATACAGCTTTCTGAGCATATTTGAATTTATTAAATTTTCTTTAACTTGATTTAACATATTTATGAGCTTTATTAAATAATGTGAAAAAATTCTGACTAGTATGCTGTGCAAGATCTTCGTAGCTGATACCACATAGATCAGCAATAAACTCAGCAGTATATTTTGTGTAGGCTGGCTCATTGGTTTTGCCTCTTCTTGGAACTGGCGCTAAATATGGCGCATCTGTTTCTATTAACAAACGATCTAAAGGTATTTTTTTTACAATTCCGCGTAAATCATTAGAGTTCTTAAAAGTGACAATGCCAGAAATAGAAATATATAAACCTAAATCTAATACTGATTTTGCAAATTCTTCACTTGCGGTGAAGCAATGAATTAGGGCTGGATATGAATTTTCTTTTAGAGTTTCTTTTAGAATATCTAAAGTGTCAGCATCAGCGTTTCTAGTGTGAATAATTACAGGTAATTGAGTGTTTATGGCAGCTTTAATATGTTCTATGAAACTTTCCTTTTGGGCAAGTCTTGGTGAATCTTCGTAATAATAATCTAGGCCAGTTTCACCTATTCCTATTACTTTAGGGCCTTTGGTTAGTGCAATAATATCTTCTGCTATATATTTTTTTTCATTAGCGACATTATTTGGATGGGTCCCAACTGAACAGAAAATACTTTCTTGTTGATTAGCTATGTTCTCAATTGTACTAAATTCACTTATTTTTGTGCAAATTGTTTGCATATATTTTACATCAGCTTGATGTGCATTTTGAACTTTTTGTTCTAATTCAGTAAAAAGTTCTGGAAAATCTAGATGACAATGACTATCTATTATATACATAATTTTAATCTTAAAAACACTAATATAATATTTTTTATGTATGAATCAAGTCTTATCACCATAGTCTTCACTTTAGCTTTCTTTTTTGAAAGTATTATGGGTTTTGGTGGTTTGTTAATAGCATTGTCAATTTTAAGTTTTTTTTTAGAGATTAAGGCTTTAACCCCAGTGATAATTTATGTAGGTTTTACTGCAAGTATGGTTGTTTTATTTACAGACAGAAAGACTATTAACTGGAGCTTGCTTATAAAAACTATTTTTCCAATTTCAATAATAGGATTGTTAATAGGAGTAAATTTATTTAGCAATATATCTGAAGCTATTTTGCTTAAGGTTTTTGCTATTTTTTTAGTTGTAGTTACGCTTAAATCCTTAATTTTCTTAAAGTTAAAGTTAAAGTTAAAAAGTTATTTTAGATTTCCATTATTATTTGCAGGAGGTATAGCGCATGGTTTATTTAGTATAGGTGGGCCATTTACTTTGCTTGCGGTAAAAGAAAGTTTTATTAATAAAAATAGCTTGCGTTCAACCATGGCATTCTATTTTGCTTTTTTTAACTTAGTAAGATTTTTGCAGCTAAATTATCTTAAAAAATATGAATTTGCAGAGTTTTTTCTAATGTGGTGGCTAATTATACCGATTTCACTTGCAGTTTTGTTAGGATATCGTATTCATTTAAGGATTCCTGAAGATATCTTTAAAAAGATAATTAATATATTATTATTAGCGGCAGGATTAATTTATATTACAAAATAGAAATGTCATTAGCTCATCAAGAAGAAAACATTATAATTACTTTTCCAGATGGAAAACAACAGCAATATAATAATGGAATTACTGCACTAGAAATAGCAAACTCAATTAGTAAGTCTCTTGCAAAAAAAACCATTGCAGCAACCATAAATGGTAAACAGGTAGATACATATTATCCATTGACTTGTTCTGGTGAATTAAAATTTATAACATTAGATGATGAGGGAGATGAGGTTCAAGAGATTATAAGGCATGATTGTGCTCATTTAATGGCGCAAGCAGTAAAAGAGCTATACCCTGAGGTGCAAGTTACTATAGGGCCTGCAATAGAAAATGGTTTCTATTATGATTTTGTTAGAGAAACTCCTTTTAAAATAGATGATCTTAACAAGATTGAAAAAAAAATGAGAAAACTAGCTGAGCAAAATATAGAAGTTACTTGTGAGGTTTGGCAGAGAAATGAAGCAAAAAAATTCTTTTTAGATCAGGGTGAAACATATAAAGCTGAAATTATAGAGTCCATTCCAGAAGACCAGGAAATAACTTTATATAGGCAAGGGAATTTTATAGATTTATGCAGGGGACCTCATGCTAGATCAACTAATTTTATAAAAAACTTTAAGCTAACTAAAGTGAGTGGTGCTTATTGGCGAGGAGATTCAAAAAACCAGATGTTACAGAGGATTTATGGTACTGCTTTTGCAAAAAAAGAGCAGTTAGAAGAATATCTTTTTAGGGTTGAGGAGGCTGAAAAAAGAGATCATAGAAAATTAGGTAAAGACTTGAATTTGTTTCATATTCAAGAGGAAGCCACTGGTTCTATTTTTTGGCACAAAAATGGCACAATATTATATAATTTAATTCAAGAGTTTGTAAGAAAAGTACAAAATGATAATGGTTATTTTGAAGTTAAAACACCTATGTTAATCGATAAATCATTATGGGAAAAATCTGGTCATTGGTCTAAATTTCAAGAAAACATGTTCATTGCGCAGTCAGAAGGCAGAGAATTAGCTTTGAAGCCAATGAATTGTCCTGCTCATATTCAAGTTTTTAACCAGAAAGTAACCAGCTATAAAGATCTGCCATATAGAATGGCAGAATTTGGATGTTGTCATCGTAATGAACCCTCTGGTGCTTTACATGGCTTGATGCGAGTTAGGGGTTTTGTACAAGATGACGCACATATCTTCTGCACAGAAGAGCAAGTCACTGAAGAAACTAAAAACTTTTCAAATTTATTATTAGAAGTTTACAAGGTTTTTTCATTTGCTAAAGTCAAAATTAAATTTTCAGACAGACCAGATAAAAGAGCTGGAACTGATGAAACTTGGGATAAAGCTGAAAATGCGTTAAAAAAAGCTATAGAAGCAGTTGGTATACCCTATGAACTAAACCCCGGTGAAGGAGCTTTTTATGGCCCAAAAATAGAATTTGTATTAACTGATACTATTGGTAGAGATTGGCAATGTGGTACTTTACAAGTAGATTTTGTGTTACCAGAGCGCTTAGATGCAAAATATACAGATAACTCTGGAAATCAAGTTAGACCTGTATTAATACATCGAGCAATATTAGGTTCTTTTGAGCGCTTTATTGGTATTTTAATTGAGCATTATGGTGGTAAATTTCCTTTATGGCTTGCGCCAGATCAAGTGGCAATTGCAACCGTTACTAACAAAGTTGATGAATATGCAGATGAGGTTGCTAGAACTTTAGCTCAAATAGGCATCAGATATATTAAAGATATTTCTTCTGATAAAATAGGCTATAAAATTAGAAAATATAGTAACCTAAAAGTACCTATGATCTTTATTTTAGGCGAAGATGAAATGAATAATAAAACAGTCCAAATAAGAAAATTAGGGGAGGTAGAGCAAGAAAACCTTGAACTTAGTAAAATTAATAATAGATTAAAAGATATAATTCTTGTGCCATCATGTTAAATAGTGGTACAGTGTAATAAAAATTAATTAATAAAAGGTAATATTAACCATAAATGAATAAAAAGAACAAACTTCCTGCTGCTAACAACAGAATAAGAGCAGAAAAAGTGAGAGTAGTTGATGATAAAGGAGAAATGCTAGGAGTTTTAGGCTTAAATGAAGCAATTTTAAAGGCAAAATCTTTAAGCTTAGATTTAGTTGAGGTCTCACCAAATGCTAGTCCGCCTGTGTGTAAAATCTTAGATTATGGTAAGTATAAGTATGAATTACAAAAGCGTGCAGCTGAAGCAAAAAAGAAACAAAAAACCGTAGAGATTAAAGAAATTAAAATTAGACCAAATATTGGTGATAACGACTATAATATCAAGTTAAAAGCAACCTCAAAATTCTTGCAAGAAGGTAATAAAGTTAAAATATCTATGCGTTTTAGAGGAAGAGAAATAGCTAAGCAGGAAATTGCTAGAAATATTTTTCTAAGAGTAAAAGAGGATACAGATGAGTTGGCTAAAATAGAAGTTGAGCCTAAAATGGAAATGAGACAATTATTAATGATTTTAGCCCCAAAATAGTAGTAATTTTTTTTTTTTGCTTAAACATTTAATTTTGGAATAAAAAATGCATATATCAGTTTTTGACTTGTTTAAAATAGGAATAGGTCCTTCAAGTTCTCACACCGTAGGACCAATGAGAGCGGCAAAAAAATTTCTAGAATTAGCAACAGAAAAATATATATTTGAAGAAACAACAAAAATAAAAATAAATCTACATGGCTCCTTGGCGTCAACTGGTATAGGACATGGCACAGATAAAGCTGTTATTATGGGTTTATTTGGCTTTGAACCCGAACATATAAATATTATCGAGGCAGATAAGATATTTAGTGAAGTTAAAGATAAAAATTTCTTATTATTGTTAAATAAAAAGAAAATTAGTTTTGATTATCATACAGATTTAGATTTAGACTTTAAAAACTTACCACAGCACCCTAACGGTATGGAGTTTGTTTTATTTAATGATAAAAGCGCTGTTATTTATCGAAAAAAGTTCTTTTCTGTGGGTGGAGGTTTTTTTCTATCAGAGTCAGAAATTAATGATAACCATAATAATAAAGCTAAGAAAGTAAAATTTGAATTTAAAAAATGTGATCAATTACTAGAAATTGCTGAGAATAATAACTTAACTATAGCTGAGATAGTGGCGTTTAATGAATTAACTTTTCATAAGCAGGAAGAAATAGATAGTAAAATAATACGTATTTGGTCAGTGATGCAAGAATCTGTTAATATTGGTTGTCAAACAGAGGGAATATTACCTGGTGGTTTAAATGTGAGCCGCAGAGCTCCTGCAATATATAAGAAGTTATTAAGCTCTAAAGATACACCACAAAAAATATTTGACTGGGTAAGTTTATATGCATTAGCAGTAAATGAACAAAATGCGGCAGGAGGGCGCATAGTAACGGCACCAACCAATGGTGCGGCGGGTATTATACCAGCAACATTACATTATTATGAAAAATATCATCAAAAATTATCTCTAGCGCAATTAAAAACTTTCTTTTTTACAGCTGGTGCCATCGGCTTTTTATATAAAGAGAATGCCTCTATTTCTGGGGCTGAGATGGGTTGTCAAGGAGAAGTAGGTGTAGCTTGTTCTATGGCAGCTGGAGGGCTTGCAGCATTAAGAGAATGTACTAATAAACAAATTGAAGTAGCGGCAGAAATTGGTATGGAACATAATCTTGGTTTAACTTGTGACCCAGTTAAAGGCTTAGTGCAAATACCATGTATAGAAAGAAATACTATGGGAGCTATAAAAGCAATAAATGCAGCAAGATTAGCGCGAAATAACGATGGAACAGAAAAAGTTTCTTTGGATAAAGTAATAAGAACAATGAAACAAATAGGCCTAGATATGAAGTCTAGATATAAAGAAACTTCAAGAGGAGGTTTAGCAATAAATGTTATAGAATGCTAATTTATAAGTGATGTTATAATTAGCCATACTCTCTTTTATTTTTTAGTTTGTTTCTAAATCTGACTTATTATCCGTGGTGATCTCGGCTTTACTTTTATCGGTATTAAGTAATTCAACTTTAATATTTTCTTTTAACTTTGTAAGATAATTATTGATAGCTTTGTAAGATAGCTCTTTTTTTAATTGCTCATAAATATCATTTAAGGCAGGAACTTTTGCCGGTCTTTTATCTGTTAATATTATAATATGCCAACCAAACTTAGATTTAAAAGGCTTTGATAATTTATTTACTTCTATAGTTTTTATTTTATTTTCAAACTCTGGAACCATATTACCTTCTAGAAAATAACCTAAATCGCCGCCATTTTTTGCTGTTACGGTATCTATTGAATTTTCTTTAGCTAAATTTTCAAATGAATCTTGGTTTTTTGTAATCTTATTGTAAATCACATTTGCTTCACTTTTAGTTTTTGTTAAAATATGTTTGGCTGCATATTCCGTTTTACCTTCTAATTGCTCGGCTACCTTTACACTAAAGCTATTATATTCTGATTCTAGAGCTGATCTAGTAGTTGCTTCTGTGGCAATTTTCTCTAAGAAGGCTTCTTTTAATATTTTATTCTCAGCTTCTGCTATTTTATTAGCAATATTTGGATCTTTTGCTATTTTGCTTTTTTTTGCAATTTTTAATAATTCTTTCTCTACTGCAAATTGTAGTAAAATAGTTTCTAATTGAGCTTTAGGTAATGCATTAAGATCAAAATTATCAGGTGTGTTAAAAGAAGATTTTAAATATTTATTAACACTATTACTAGTTACTTCCTTACCATTAATATTGGCAATGTAAGGACTTATATCTGATTCTTTGTTTTTATTAATAAATATTACAGTTAGAGTAAGAATAATAGCTATGATTGAAACTATAATAACTCTATTATCAATTTTTAGAATATTTTTCTTTTTATCTGCCATAATTTTATTTAATTTTGTTACCCCCTAGTAAAAACAAGTTTTTTATTTTTGCAATCTAAATCAGATAATTTAGGGTTAAAAATATAATTATCATAATTAAAAAATTTTAAAGCTTCCCAATTTTTAATTTTGTTTTTTATGATATATCTTGCCATTAAGCCTCTGGCTTTTTTTGCATACATCATGATTGTTTTATATTCACCATTTTTATTTTCAAAAAAGGCAGGTGTTATAATATCTTGCTGTAGTGATTTAAATTTAACAGCTTTGAAATATTCATTAGAAGCAAGATTGATGATTTGTGTTGAAAAATCATTATTAATTTTTTCTGTAATTAAACTTTGCCAGAAATCATAAAGGTTTTTACCCTCAGGGTTTTCTAACTTAGTACCCATTTCTAAGCGATATGGTTGAATCTGATCAAAAGGCCTTAATAAACCATATAAACCAGATAATATTCTTAAATTATTATTAGCATATTCTAATTCATTATTGCTTAATGTTTTAGCATCTAAGCCATTATATACTTCACCAGCAAAACTAGAAATTGCTACATATAATTTTTCAACATTACTTAAGTTAAAATCCTGATATCTATTATAATTTAACTCAGCTATATTATCGCTAATTTTCATCAGCTCTTTTAAATCCTTAGGTGTTTTTTCTTTTAATATTTGTGCTAAAATTTTTGTTTTATCTAAGAAATCTGGAAAACTAGTTTTTTTTGGCTTAAACTCATTTTCTAAATTAAGTTTTTTAGCAGGTGATAATAAAATTAACATGAGTAAAGACCATAAATTTAATAAACATATCTTATTAAAAGAAATTGGTACTAAAGGGCAAGAGAAAATTAATAAAGCTAAAATATTAATTATAGGTCTTGGTGGCCTTGGTTCGCCATGTGTGCGTTATTTAGCTTCTAGTGGTGTAAATAATTTTTGTCTTATAGATGATGACATTATAGAGTTGGACAATTTAGCAAGACAAAATAATTATTGCGAAGAAGATATAGATAAGGGAAAAGTAGAAGTTACAGCCAAAATAATAAAAACATTAAATCCAAAAGCACAAATAGAGTTAATTTCTAAAAGATTAGAGTTTAAATTGCTTGCAAAATACGCAAATAATTATGACTTAATTATTGATGCAAGCGACAACTTTAAAACAAAATTTATGCTTTCAGATATTGCCACAGAGCAAAATAAGACCTTAATCTCTGGTTCATTTCTAGGATTTAATGGTTATGTTTCAGTATATAAGCAATATTATGATAATAACCTACCTTGCTTTCGTTGCTTTCACCATGAAGAAATTGATGTTAAGCTAGAAAAAGCTTGTTATAAGCAAGGAGTATTTAGTCCAGGAGTAGGGGTAGTTGGAACTTTTATGGCCGCAGAAGTGTTAAAAGAAATTATAGGTATAAAAGAAACTATGGCTGGTAAAATGATGATTTTTGATTTTATTAAAAATAATCATCGCTTAGTTAAAGTAAAAAAAAGAAAAAGCTGTATGTGCAGCTTTAAATAAATATATCCTGAATATTATAGAAGCCATTCGCTTTGTTTTGGGCCGCTAGAGCTGCTTTTAAGGCCCCTTTTGCAAAAATAGCTCTATCACATGCTTTATGACCTAAAGTGATTATTTCACTATCTTCTGCGAAAATAACTTGATGATCGCCTATCACAGAACCACCTCTCAATGTAGCAAAGCCTATTTCGTCATTTGATCTTTCAGCTAAAATTCCTTCTCTTGATAATTTTGCAACCTTATTAAAATCATGGTTTCTACTATCAGCAATGGCCTTTCCAAGAGAAATAGCAGTGCCAGATGGCGAATCCTTTTTATATTTATGATGCATCTCAATAATTTCAGCATTAAACTCCTCACCCAAAACAGAACTAGATTTTTTAATTAAGGCTAAAAGTAAATTAATCCCAATACTCATATTAGAGCCCCAAATAAAGACACTATTTTCTGCTAAAATTTTAAGTTTGGCAAACTGCTCATTGGTAAATCCTGTGGTACCACAAATGTAATTTATGCGCTTTTTATTAGCAGCGTTAGCTACTTCTAAACTTAAGTCTGGATTGGAAAAGTCAATAACAACATCAACTCCTGAGATTACTTCATTGATATCAGAGGAAAGTAATAGTTCTTTGCTAAAAGTATTATTTGTTAATTGTGTTTTTTTACATAAACCAGAAATAAGATTAAAATTATCTGACTTAGCAATCTCTTTACTTATTTCCTGACCCATGCGACCAAAAATTCCAATAATTGCTATATTAATCATGGTTAAGTTTAAGAATTATATTATGTGGAGTTAAATTATTAGTAATTAAAAATCTATAATAATTTATTGGAGCTAGGGCTTGCAGAACTAAGCCGCTTCAACTAGAGCGAATGTTTTTGTTTTGGTTTTACGGAAAGCTACTTTACCTTGAATAAGAGCATATAAAGTGTGGTCTTTACCTATTCCAACATTTTCACCTGGATAGTATTTTGTACCTCTTTGTCTTATTATGATTTGTCCCGCTTTTATGGACTCACCAGCAAATAATTTTACACCTAATCTTCTACCTGCGGAATCTCTTCCGTTACGGGAACTACCACCTGATTTTTTATGAGCCATCTTATTTAACCTTTAATATCTTCGATTTTTATTAATGTATATTCTTGTCTGTGACCTATTTTTCTACGATAATTATGTCTTCTTTTCTTTTTGAATACAATAATTTTATCATCTTTTTTATTTTCCACTACCGTGGCGGTTACTACAGCACCAGATATATTCGGAGAACCAACTTTAGTATCCTTTCCTTCATTTAATAATAATACATTATCAAATGTAATTTTTTCACCAGACTTAGTTTCTAATCTGTCTATTTTAACTATAGAGTCTTTTTCAACTTTTAGCTGTTTTCCTTTATTTTCAATTATCGCGTACATTTTTCTACCAAAAAGAGGTTAAAATATATACTAGAAGCTAGTAATGTCAAATTAAAATATTACTATATCTAGTATTAAGCAGAATGCTTAAGAGAGTTAATGTTTTTATCTATTAGCTTTTCCTGATCAATATTTGTATCTAGGTTTTTACTAAATTTCTCTATTGCAGTTTTAACCGCATTAATTTTGATTTCGTCAATAGCTTGCTTTTGTATGTCAGCTATATGTAGTTCAATTTGAGCTAATTTAGTAGATGTAGTTTTTTCTATTTGAAGCTTTGCTTCATCCAACATTTTTTCAGAGGCCAGCTCAGCATTGTGGATGATTTTAGATGCTTCCTGTTCTACTAGTTTTTGCTTTCTTAAGTAAGAATCTTTTATTTTTTTTGCTTCTTTCCTTAAATCTGTAGCCTTATTTAGCTCATCTTCTATTTCTTTTCTCTTACTGTCTAAAGAGTTAATAAAAATATTAGAGAGTTTTTTATATGCTAGCGCAACAAATATAAAAAAAGCAACTGCTATCCAGAATTTTTCATCAAACATATTATAAGTAGTTTTTTAACAAGTTGTTGTAAATATTTTCAGTCAATGTAGAAATTTCTTTTTTACTGTTTTCTTTCAGTTTTTCTATGTTGATTTTACAATCATTTATTTTCTCGGCTATTATAGCATCAGTTTTGCTCTGTGCTAAATTTGATTTCTTATCTATTTCACTCTGCGCCTGCTTAATTAAATCTCTAGATTTAAGTCTTGCGCCAGATAATAATACTTCGTTGCTTTCGTTGTTTTCTTCCAGTTGTTTCTTAGCTGTTTCAGCTTCTGTAAGAGCTGTTTTAATTGTTCTATCACGCATCTCTATGGTTTTAGAAATGCGTGGTAGAATGATTTTAGCTGAATATATATATAACACAAAAAAACTAAGCGCTAGCCAGAATATTTGTGATATAAATGGATAATTTGCAAAATCTAACTGAGGCATTAAGCTACAAATAATAACATTAATGCTATAACTAGAGCAAATAAGCCCATAGACTCAGCGAAACCTGCACCTATAAATACATATTTAGATACTTTTGATTCAGCAGAAGGATTTCTTGCGATGCTTTTTATAGCAGTTGCAAAGATATTACTAAGTCCTATAGCTGCACCAAAAAAACTAAGTGCGGTTAAACCAATTCCAATAAATTTTAAGCTTTCAAGTTCCATTTCAAACCTCGATAAATTAATAAAAAAAATTACACTAGCGTTTAATAGTGTAAATACCTAATGATGAAGTTCAACTGCATCACTTAGATATACGCAAGCAAGCATAGTAAATATATATGCTTGTAAAATTGCAACAAAAATTTCAAAACCAGTCAATAAAACTAAAAATAACAAAGGTAGCCAACCACCTAAATACCCTAATGGTACTATAAATCCTGCTATTACTTTCAACATGGTATGTCCTGCTGTCATGTTAGCTGCAAGTCTAATGGATAGGCTTACAGGTCTCATTAAATATGCAAATAATTCAATGACTATTAGCAATGGTGCTAGCCATAATGGCGTGCCACTTGGCAAAAATATAGAGAAGAATTTAAAGCCATGCTTGATAAAGGCTGCAATTACGACAATGATAAAAAGCATAGCGGCCAAGCTAAAAGTAGTAAATATGTGACTTGTAGTGGTGAAACTGTATGGCACCATACCAAGTAGGTTAGAAAATAAAACAAACATGAAAAGACTAAAGGCTAAGGGGAAGAATTTTATTGCAGAAGGTCCCGCATTTTCAATCAGCATATTTTTTATAAAGTTGTAAAAAAATTCTGCAGTTACTTGAAGTCTAGTTGGTACAATTTGCTGGTTTTTAATCGCAAACAAAAAATAACCGATTATTGTAACGGTTGCTAAAACCAAAAATAAAGAGGAGTTTGTGAAAACTATGTTTTGACCAAAAAGGCTTAAATCCTGGATTTCATTGATTCTAAATTGTTCAAGTGGAGAGCCTCCTTCTTTACCTGCCATTTATATTAATTTATTTATTTAAGTTTCTTATTAAATTTAGTGTACCACCGGCAATACCTAATACCATAAAAACAATAAAACACAATGGTTTTGTTTGAAAAAATTTATCTAACTCATAGCCAATAAAGGCGCCAACTGCAAGGCCAGATAATAAATCAACTGTAACTTGTGTAGTATATTTTAATTGTTGATTTGTTTGTCTTTTTTCTGATTTATTTGCTTTTTTCTCTTTATTTTTGAAATAATTTATTCCATTATCGATTTTATCTAAGCTATTTTTAAGGTTATTTTGCATAAAAAATTACATTATTTTGATTTGATCAAATTATCATATTTGCCCAATAAGGCAATTAATAAATTACGCCATTTATGTATAAAAGCTCTAGATTTAAATGAGTTTCTATCTTTGCCTACGGTTGAAAACGAGTTAGCTAAAATAGCGCATGGCGTAATTGAGCAAGATTATAATTTTATTATTGCTAATGATATAGAAATTATTACATTTTTTTCCCCCTCTTATCCAAAATATTTTAAAAATATATCTCATTTTCCTATCATGTTTTATGCAAAAGGTAATTTAGATTTATTGCAGGGAAATTTGCTAGCTATTGTTGGTTCTAGGTCTCCTAACCTTAATAATATAAAGCTAGTCGAGGATTTGTGCGATTATTTGAACCATTTTAATTTGGTGCTTATATCAGGTATGGCAAAGGGTATAGATAGTGTGGTACATTTAAATGCAAAGAATACTATAGCAGTAATAGGAACAGGTTTAAAGCAATGTTATCCTAGAGAAAATAAATATTTAATGGATAGGCTTAGTGATGAACAATTAATTATTTCTGAATATCCTATAAATATGGCGCCTATGAAAATGAATTTTCCTAAAAGAAATAGAATAATCGCTGCTTTAGCAGAGCTGGTGATTATAATAGAGGCAAAAATAAATTCTGGTTCAATATCAACTGCTAATTTTGCGCTTAGTTACAATAAAGATATCTTTGCCGTAGCTGGACATCCTTATGATTATAAAGTTATGGGTACAAATAAGTTAATCAAGGATGGGGCAAATATGCTATTAGATTTTGCCGAAGTAATTGAGGTTCTTAATCAGAAAATAAAGGTCGAAAGGTTTTTTAATGAGGTTGAACCCTCCATTAAGAAAAATATTAAGATTAATAAAGTTGTAAAAACACATAAAGAGGTTTTAAACTATGTTGCAGCAGATGGGGTAGAATTTGAGGATTTGATTAGTAAACTAAATATGGATACAGCAGAGTTAAATGAAATTTTAGCTGAGCTAGAATTAGAAGATTTTATATACCAAGATGAATTTGGTAAGATTTATAAAAGGGTTAACTAAAAAAATATTTAATTGACAATTTTTTTTTTGTCGCAATGTTAAAAAATACTTTAAAATAGAAAATATGAATTTAGTAATTGTAGAATCACCAGCTAAGGCGAGCACGATAAATAAATATTTAGGTAAGGATTACAAAGTGTTGGCTTCTTATGGTCACATAAGAGATTTACCTTCAAAAACAGGATCTGTAGATCCAAAAAATAATTTCTCCTTAGATTATCAAGTAGATAAAAATTCTGAAAAGCGCCTAAAAGAAATAATTACTTCAGTTAAGCAGGCAAAAAAAATTATTTTAGCAACGGATCCGGATCGTGAAGGTGAGGCTATCTCGTGGCATATAATTGAGGCGTTAAAAGAAAAGAAAAAATTGCCAAAAGACATTACAATAGAGCGTGTAGCCTTTAATGAAATTACGAAATCTGCAATTCTTAAAGCTATCAGCAACCCTAGAGAAATTGATGTGGACATGGTAGATGCGCAACAAGCTAGGCGTGTTTTAGATTATTTAGTTGGTTTTACCTTATCTCCTATATTGTGGCGTAAACTTCCAGGTAGTAAATCAGCCGGAAGAGTACAGTCTGTGGCATTACGATTAGTTTGTGAAAGGGAATTAGAGATAGAAAAGTTCAAAGAGGTAGAATATTGGAGTATAAAGGGCGATTTTATAGCAGATAAAAAATCTAAATTTGAAGCAAGATTAGCAGCTATTAAAAATGAGAAGTTAGATAAATTTTTTATAAAAAATGAAGCTGAGGCAAAGTCTTTAGAAAGTAAGATAGCAGACAAAAAATATCAAATAAGTGATATTAAAGCAAAGAGTGTCAAGCGTAATCCTTTTGCCCCATTTACAACTTCAACTTTGCAGCAAGACGCCTCTATTAAGCTTGGATTCACTACAAAGAGAACTATGCAAATAGCACAAAAGCTATATGAAGGAATTGCAATTGCTGGAGAAACAAAAGGTCTAATCACCTATATGAGAACGGATGGTGTTAGTATATCAAAAGATGGAATTGGCAAGATTAGAGCATATATTGATACAAAATTTGGTAAAAAATATTTGCCTGCTAAAGAGCGTTTCTTTAAAAATAAAGTCAAAAATGCCCAAGAAGCCCATGAGGCAATAAGACCTACAGATATAAGTTTAAGCCCAGATGATATCAAACAATATTTATCAGATGAGCAATATAAACTATATAAACTTATTTGGAGTAGAGCTGTAGCATCTCAAATGGCGGCACAAGAGTCATTACAAACATCAGTTGATATTATATCACAAGATAAAGAATTTACTTTTAGAGCAAGTGGTACGGTAATTATTTTTAATGGTTTTACTGAGATTTATGGTAAAAATGATGATAATAAAAACCTATTACCAGAACTAAGTAATAATTCTGCTTTAGACTTAGATAAGATTACAACTAAACAACATTTTACTGAGCCACCTCCAAGATATAATGAAGCTAGCTTGGTAAAGTCTTTAGAGGAATTAGGTATCGGTAGGCCATCAACTTACGCTTCTATAATTTCTATTTTAGTAGAAAGAAATTACGCAAAGATCGAGCAAAAAAGATTCTATCCGGAAGAAAGGGGCATGTTGGTCACTGCATTTTTGGTTGAATTTTTTGAGCAATATTTTGAATATGATTTTACCGCAAAGTTAGAAGAAGGTTTAGATGATATTTCTAATGGTAAAATTAATTGGAAAGAGTTTTTAAGTAATTTCTGGGTTGGGTTTGAAAAGATTTGCTCTAAAACAGGTGATAGAGAACCTTTAGAAATAGCAAAGAAAATAACTGAATCATTAGCCCATCATTATTTTGGCGATAGTGAAGATGCGAGAAAATGTAAAGCTTGTGACACAGGCGAGTTAGCCCTTAGAATGGGTAAATTTGGTGCTTTTATTTCATGTTCAAGATATCCAGAATGTAAGTTTACTCAACAAATAGGTGGAGAGAAAGAAGATAGTGAAAATGTAAATCAAGTTATTGGAACTATGGCTGATGGTCAAGATCTAGAGCTCAAGAAAGGACCTTATGGTCATTATTTGGAGTATCAGCTTGATGGTAAAGCAAAGCGCTCAGCTATACCAAAACATGTTAACATGGCGGAGTTAGATTTTGATTTAGCAAAAAAGATTATCTCATTACCTAGAAATATTGGTGTTAATCCAAAAAGCAACAAAGATATCATAGTTAATAATGGTAAATTTGGTCCTTATTTACTTAGTGATAAGGTGTTTTACTCAATAGATAATAAGGATTTATTTTCTATTGATTTAGAGCAAGCACTTAAAACTATGGAGAATTCAAAAAAATCAGCACCAGAAGGTAGGGTGTTGGGAGAGCATCCAGATAGTAAAGAAGAGGTCAAGATTCTTAAGGGTAGATATGGTCCTTACATAAAATATAATAAAAAGAATATAGCTATACCAAAAACAATGGATGCTGAGCAAATAACTTTAGCGGAAGCAATTGAATTGATTAAAAAGAAAGTTAAGTAATATGGCTAAACTTAACTTAGTTATATTTGATTGTGATGGCACTTTAGTAGTTAGTGAGGAAGCCAATAATAAAGTTATTTCTGATGCCCTTAAAAATATAGGTTTTGCTAATTACAAGCCGGAGATATGTTTGCAAAAATTTAGAGGGTTAGATTCAAAGCAAATCATTAAAATTTTAGATAAAGAGAATAATGATTTTGATGTAGAAATATTTGAAAAATCCATAGAGCAAACTTCTATGTCATTTATGAGTGAAATTAAGGCCGTTAAAAATGCAGATTTGGTTTTAAATAAATTAACATTAAATAAATGTGTGGTTTCAAATGGAGTAAGACAAAATGTTATAAGCTCTTTGGAGCAAAATGATTTGTTGAAATTTTTTCATAAAGAAAACATTATTACTTGTTTAGAAGGTGAGAATGCAAAGCCAGCTCCTGACATGTTTTTTAGGGCAGCTAAAAATTTTTCCTGTGCTATCGATCAGGTTTTAGTGATAGAAGATAGTGAGGCGGGTATTGAAGCGGCTAAAGCAGCAGGTATGATAGCTGTAGGCTTTACAGGAACCGCAATTATAAAGGAAAGAAGGAAGAGCAAATTACTTGCTTCCGGCGCAGATTATATTATTGATGATTTAAGCGAAATCTTAGATATTGCACATCTTTGTTAAATAAAATCATGCAATTTTATCATTATTTTACCTAGTGAAAATATTTTTTGTTAATTAAAACTTGATCATACTATAGAATTTTTCTTCCATAGATTTATCTTCTTTGAATATACCAGTCATAGTAGAAGTAATAGTTGTAGTACCAGGCTTGTACGCACCCCTAGCAGTCATACATTGATGTTCTGCATCAATTAGTACTGCAACACCTTGAGGTTTAAGCGTGTCTTCTATGGTATTAGCAATTTGCGAGGTCATAGTTTCTTGAGTTTGCAATCTTTTGGCATAAACATCTAATAACCTAGCTAATTTGCTGATACCCACTACTTTACTGTCAGGAATATATGCAATATGCGCAAGTCCTATAATAGGTGCAATATGATGTTCACAATGTGATTCAAAGCGCATATTTTTAAGTAAAACTATGTCATTATAACCTCCCACTTCTTCAAAGGTAGTAGATAAAACCTTTTTAGGATCAAAATCATAACCAGAAAAATAATCTCTAAAAGCTTCAGTTACTCTTTTGGGTGTATCTTTTAATCCTTCTCTATCAGGATCATCACCTGCCCAAGAGAGTAGTGTTCTAACTGCTTTTTTAGCTTCTTCAATATTTGGTCTGTTTTTCATATCAAAATTGTGTATTTTAGCGCCAATATAATATCTTTATAATACTAGTCAACTTTTACCAGAACTGCCTATTATATTTATATTTGCCAAAGAGTAATAGAAGGCTTGCTAACTCAAATGATAAATTATATTTTAGAATTAAATGAGGAATTAATATGTTAAAAATAAGAATAATACCATGTTTAGATGTAAAAGATGGTAGAGTGGTAAAAGGTGTTAATTTCGTGTCTTTGCGTGATGCGGGAGACCCAGTGGAGTTAGCTAAATTTTATAATGATGCTGGAGCAGATGAATTGTGTTTTTTAGATATTACGGCAACCAAAGAAAAAAGAGATACTATTTTTTCAGTAGTAAAACAAGTTGCATCTAGTTGCTTTATCCCTTTAACAGTTGGAGGAGGTGTTAAGTCAATCGCCGATATGCGACAGTTGTTTTTATCTGGTGCAGATAAAGTTGCAATAAATTCAGCAGCAATCAAAAATCCAGATTTAATTAACCAAGCGGCTAATGAATTTGGTAGTCAGGCTATAGTGGTGGCAATTGATGCAAAATGGCACGAACAAAATAAGCAATATGAAATTTATACCCATGGTGGTAGCAAAGAAACAGGCATAGAGGCAATTTTTTGGGCCAAAGAAATGACAAAAAGAGGTGCTGGCGAATTATTAGTCACTTCAATGGATAGGGATGGAACTAAGCAAGGCTTTGACAATAACTTGAATAAACTGATTTCAAACGCCGTAAATATTCCAATTATTGCATCGGGTGGAGTTGGTAAAATTGAGCATTTTGCAGAGGGTGCTATTGAGGGAGAGGTGCAGGCCTTACTTGCAGCTTCAGTATTTCATTTTGGTGAATATTCTGTGTTAGAAGTAAAAAATTCTTTGCATGAAAAAAATATCGCAGTAAGAAAATAGCTTAGCTTTGATAAAAAACTTGGCTTATCCAAATTAAATTGTTAAATTTAGGCTTAAATTTTTATAAAATAATATGGCGAATCTAGAATTTCTTAACGAGATTGCTAAAATCATTAAAAAGCGTAAATTAGCAAAGCCCGAAAACTCCTACATAGCAGAGTTAATTGCACAGGGCTTACCCAAAATTACACAAAAAGTTGGCGAAGAAGGGGTAGAAGTAGTAATTGCAGCTCTTGCTGAAAATAAAGAAAGGTTAATTAGTGAATCAGCTGATTTGATTTTTCATTTAATGATTTTATTAGATAGCAAAGGTTTAACTTTAGCAGAAGTAGTAACTGAATTAGAGAATAGAAATAAAAAATGGACATCAGCAAATTAAACATTAAAAAATCGATTTTGCATATTTCACCATATAAACCTGGTGAATCGAATGAAAAAGCAGTAAAATTATCAGCTAATGAAAACCCATTAGGTTGCTCTTTGAAAGTTAAAGAGTCCTTAGCTAACTTTAGTGCTTTTAATCTTTATCCAGATGGAGATGCAACCATGTTGAAGGCAAAAATTAATGAGATGTTTCCGCAATTTTCAAGTGAAAATATTGTTTGTGGCTCAGGCTCAGATGAAATAATTGGTTTGCTAATATCTGCCTTTACAAAAGAGGGTGATGAGGTTATCTCAACAGAGCATGGCTTTTTAATGTACAGTATCTATGCAAAATCATTTGGAGCGGTGTCAATTAAAGCAAAAGAATTTGATTTATCAGCAGATATAAAAAATATTCTGGCTAAGGTAACTGCTAAAACTAGAATTATATTTATTGCAAATCCTAATAATCCAACAGGAACTTATCTTACTAAAACAGCATTAGAAGAGTTGAGGTCAAAATTAAGGGATGATATTTTATTGGTTATAGATGGAGCTTACGCTGAATATATAAGTGACATAAGTGATTATGAATCTGGAATAGATTTAGCTTATAAATATGATAATGTTATTGCAACCAGAACCTTTTCTAAAATTCATGGCTTAGCTTCTTTGCGGGTTGGCTATGGCATAATGGCCAAGGAATTAGCAGATATATTAAATCGAATTAGAGGTCCATTTAATTTGAATCAAATAGCACAGGAAATGGCAATTATCGCGTTAGATGATAAAGACTTTGTTAAAGAGTCAATTAGACATAATGAAGAGCAAATGAGGCTCTTAAAAACTGAACTTACAAAGTTAAATATAAAACATTATAAATCTTATGCTAATTTTATTTTAATTGAA
>JABIRX010000034.1 GCA_018667735.1 Alphaproteobacteria bacterium
ATTCTCTCCTCAAAATCATGATCAATATTAGCTACACTACACATTATAGCTCTTACATTTTGTTGATTTATATTAGATTTTATAAATTCCAAAACAGAAAAACCATTATGATTAGGCATTACATAATCAATAATAACATAATCTAATTTAATATTTTGTGTGTCTAAATGAACTAAAATCTCTTTGCTTTCCTCATAACTTTTAGCTATGAATATATTAGCATTATGCTCATTTAAATATGATGAAATAATTTCACAATTTATTTTGATGTCATCTATAATTAAAATATTCTTATGTTCTAATTGTGTATATCTTGCTACTTTCTTGTTATTTCGCTCTTCTTTCAAAGGTATTGTAACTATAAATTCAGAGCCTTTATTTTTTTTGCTGATTAATTCTATTGAACCATCCATAAGATCAACCAAATCTCTACATATAGCTAATCCTAAACCTGTACCACCATATTCTCTCGTAGTTGACTCGTCTTCTTGAAGAAATTTTTTAAATATAACTTTTTGCTTACTATCTGCAATTCCAATACCTGTATCTAATATAGAGAAACAGACAAATTTTCTGTTTTTTACAATCTTTTGAGATATTTTTAGTAAAACATATCCTTTTTTTGTAAACTTAAATGAATTACTTAGTAAGTTTAAAATAATTTGCCTTATTCTAGTAGAATCACCAATAAAGTTGTCCATGATGTTTAATTGGTTATCAAGGATAAATTCAACAGATGATTCTGCATGTTTTATTGCTGTTACAGTTACAATATTGTTAATTAAATCATTTAAATTAAAGCTAACTTCTTCCAAATCTAACATTCCTGCTTCAATTTTAGAAAAGTCTAAAATATCGTTAATAATAGTCATCAGCGAATCCGCAGAACTGATTAAGATATCAACATTATTATTTTGTTTTTTTGATAAAAAACCATCTTTCAATAGCTCTGCCATTCCTATAATGCCATTCATAGGCGTTCTAATCTCATGGCTCATTGTAGCAAGAAACTCAGATTTCATTTTAGTGGATTTCTCAGCTACCTTTTTGGCTTTTTCCAATTCAATAGTTTTAATTTCCAAATCTTTTGCGTATTCTGCCAAAACTTTTTCTGCATTTCTCTTTGCAATAACTTGACTAATTTGTATGGCTAAAGTCTCTATATCATGAATTAAATTTACATTTTTATATAAGTTATTTGTAGAAAAAAATTCAAATACTAAGACCACTTTTTTATTTATTATGATAGGCATAGCTACTGCTTCTTTTAAATCTTCAAATATAGATTTATCAGAGATAGGAAAATTAGGCGATAGAGAAATATCATTAACTAAAATAGTTTTTTGCTCCTTCCATGCCTTACCAGAAATACCCTTGCCATAAATACATTTAGATTTTTTAGTTAGTGCTAGAAAATTATTATATTTTTTACTTTTATCATTTAAAAAGCAAATATCAGAATTAAAGGAAATTTGAGAAATTTTATTATCAATTATATAAGAGTTAGCAATTTTACAGTTAAGATATTTGCAAATTTTTTCTAATGACGAGTATAAAAATTTATTTTCATCTTTAAATTCTATACCCTCTAGGGTAATTTTTTGGCTATTATTTAGATAAAGATTTTTTTTTATAATTTTTTTTCGACTCTCGACCAAACTTTTGTTCAAATATATATAATCTAAAGCTAAGCCAATTAATGGTATACTATAAACAATAATTTTTAGAAAATGAGCAATATTGAAATGATGATCAAATAATTTATCTGAACCAAAAACCATATGCATTTCTAAAATCACCATAGGTATTACCGAAGCTATCAATGAGAAGCCTAAATATGTTTGATGTTTCTTGTAAATCTTTAATAAAGCTGGAAATAATAATAACAATAACAATATTGGTATAATATCATATGGACGCTTAAAAAAAGCATCTGCAAATATTAAATTAGGAGTATCACTAAAAAATAAGATCTGTTTAAAAATATAATATGAAAAAAATATGATATAAATAGCAATAGTAATAAAATATATCATCTTACCCCCTACTAACTTTGACTTGCTTTTTAAAACAAATATTACACCTATAAATAACACCATACAAAAGAAACAACGTGACAGCAGCCATGTCAAAACTACTATTTCTTGATGAAAAATATCTACATTAATTAAGCGTAAAGATATTAGGATATGCAAAGCATCCATAATACCTGCGGAAAAAATTGCTAATCCAAAAATAGGAACCATAATTATTTTGTTAATTCTGTAATGAATCAAAGAAAATATAAAGGTAATTATCGCTATTATTACAGAGGTCCACTCCAAAACAGCGTGAATACTGTCCCCTCTTAAAAAAATGAATATATCATCTAGGTTTAACTCTCCATCAAAAACTCTAACATTAATATGATAACTATTATAACTCGAGAAATTAGCACCTAATAACGACAATATAAAAGGTAACATTGAAATTAAGATTACAAAATAAAGTACATTCTTAACAATAATTTTATTCATTTAACTTCTTATAAATTAAAAACTAATCAGCTGAACTAATATTTAATTGTAACTCAGTTTCCAAATCATGTGAAATAGTTTTTGTTAAATCTTTACGGAATTTTTTAATTGCTATCTGGCTGGCATAATAACCATTATCGGTGTAAAAATTTATTGAATTACTAAAATCCTTTATAAAAATAACTTTTTTGTTTTTAGTTAATGCAAATTTTATAGTAACTTTATAATTATATTCTGAAATTTCACCATCTTTAGCAATAGTAATGGGTGATATTTTTTCCTGAACTTTTTTAATTTCTAACTTATATTTAGAGGGTTTATCATGTGCATTAAACTTATCTAACATTGATATCAAATTGCGCACTATAATTTTTTGCTCTAAGTTCAATTTAGTATAATTATAGTCAAAATTAATATTGTTTAATAATAAGTTTTTATAATGATTTGAGTTGCTATAAATTGGCTTAAAATTACAAGAAGATAATAGTGTAATAATAATCAAAAATTTTATCATATAGCTACAATATTTACAATCTTCTTAGGTATTGTTATCACCTTTTTGATTTTCAAATCTTTCACTCTTCTTATAATATCCTCATGTTCAAGAGCTGTTTTTTCTTGTTCATCTTTAGAAATGTCATTATTTGCCTTAAATTTCGCCTTTAACTTTCCATTAATTTGTATAATGATTGTTATGTTGTTTTCATCTAAAAATTTAGGATCTGCTATTGGCCATTGTGCTTTTTCTATATTGTGAGCTGAATTGCTTACTTTGCTAAAAATTTCAGCGCTCAAATGAGGGGCAATTGGAAACAACAAAATAGCATAGTTTTTCCACCCATATGCTAAGCAAGAATCATCTAATTTATCTTGAGCTTGATATCCAAGCATAAAATTACTTAGTTCTCTGATCTTTGCTACTGATTTATTTAACTGAAAATTTTCATTTAAATTAGTAACACCTCTAATAGTCTTGTTAATTATTGTAAGTAATGCTTGCTGATTAGTGTTATACGTCCCTTTTGCTAAAAAATCTTCTTGTGGTTTCAGTTTATTAGTTACACGCCATATTTTATTCAAATATTTGAAAGCACCATCTAAACCAGCATCTGACCATTCTAAGTCTTTCTCAGGTGGTGAATCAGAGAGCATAAATAATCTTGCTGTATCTGCTCCATAATTTTTTATAATTTCTATGGGACTTAGACCATTTTTCTTGGATTTTGACATTTTTTCTACTCTTTGTGGAAAAACTTTTTCACCATTCAAAATGTTAACATACTCTCCAGAATTTTTACTGACATCATTAATATCAACCCACTGATCCATCTTATCTTTATAAGACATATGTGTAACCATGCCTTGCGTTAATACAGATTTAAATGGTTCAGATATATTGGATTTATTGCAATCTCTTAAAGCTTTAGTAAAAAATCTGGCATATAATAAATGTAAAATTGCATGCTCTATACCGCCAATATATTTATCAACAGGTAAATATTTATTGGCTTTAGCAGCTGAAAAGCCATTTAATTTATTAGCAGAATCTATAAACCTAAAAAAGTACCATGAAGATTCAAAAAAAGTGTCAAATGTGTCTGTCTCTCTAATAGCGTCTTTATTGCATTTTGGACATTTACAATATTTCCAACTTTCATGATG
Source organism: Alphaproteobacteria bacterium (assembly GCA_018667735.1). Lineage (NCBI taxonomy): Bacteria > Pseudomonadati > Pseudomonadota > Alphaproteobacteria > Alphaproteobacteria bacterium. Next base: position 4,179 of record JABIRX010000034.1, read on the forward strand.
ATCTAAAGGATTACCAACTTTTTTGAAATCTATATTATCTTCAGGTAACTTTACGGGTAAGTCTTCTTCTGGAACTGGAACAGCACCACAATCATCACAATATATTATTGGAATAGGGCAACCCCAATATCTTTGTCTCGAAATACCCCAATCTCTTATTCTAAAATTAATTTTTTCAGAGCCAATTTTTTGCTTTTTTATTTCTTCTATTATATTTTTCTTAGCCTCTTGTACTTCTAAACCATCTAAGAAGTCAGAATTTACTAAGTTACCATCTGCAAGATATGCTTCTTCTAGTTCAACTAAATCGTTAGTGTTTGATACTACTTGCGTAATAGGAAGTTTATATTTTTTAGCAAAGTCAAAATCGCGCTGATCATGCGCAGGACAGGCAAAAATTGCACCTGTTCCATATTCCATCAAAACAAAATTTGCCACATATAAAGGCAATAATTTACCCTCAATAAAAGGATGTTTAACTTTTAGCCCTGTGTCAAAACCTAACTTTTCTGCCTTATCAATTGCTTCTTGTGTTGCAGATAATCGAGATTGTTCCGCAATAAAAGCTGACAAATCTTGATTTAGCTTCGCAAGTTCTAGACTTAAATCATGTTGTGGTGAAATCGCACAAAATGATGCTCCAAAAATAGTTTCTGGTCTAGTAGTATATATGGAAAGCTTATCACTTCTGTTTAAGATTTCAAAATCTATTAAAGCACCTGAAGATTTTCCTAGCCATTTTTTTTGCATGGCTATTACAGAGTTTGGCCAATTATTTAATTTATCTAAATCTGTTAATAATTCATTTGCGTAATCTGTAACTTTTAAAAACCAGCCTTTAAGTTTTTTACGCTCTATTAGCGCACCACTTCGCCAACCCCTTCCATCTATAACTTGTTCATTTGCAAGCACTGTATTATCTACTGGATCCCAATTTACATAAGTCTCTTTTTGATAAGCTATGTTTTTAGCTAAGAAATCTAAAAAAAATTTTTGTTCATGCTTATAATATTCAGGAGTGTGAGTAGCTATTTCTTGCTTCCAATCATAGGATAGTCCTATTTTTTTTAGCTGCTCCCTCATATTATCAATATTTTTTTCTGTCCATAATTTGGGGTGTGTATTTTTTGCAATTGCTGCATTTTCTGCAGGTAAACCAAAAGAGTCCCAGCCCATAGGATGCAACACATTATATCCTTGACTAGCCTTCATGCGAGCAATAACATCACCAATAGTATAATTTCTTAAATGTCCCACATGTATATTCCCAGAAGGATAAGGAAACATTTCTAATATATAATATTTTTCTTTATCAGATGATGCCGAAAATTCATAACTATCTTGCCATTTATTCTGCCATTTATTTTCAATATCGTTAAATGGGTAATTTTCTAATATTTCTTGATTCATGTTTAATTTTTAATAAAAATTAGAAGATGTATCAAGTGCTATTTGACTTACTGAATTAAACTCTCCAAAATGTAACTTAGCACCTAAAAATATCACATTACCCTCATTATCAAAGCTAGTGCCAGAAATATAAGCTGTACTATCTGCCTCGTCATTACTATTAGCAGAAAAGCTATATTGATTTAATTCGCCATATAGGGTAAAATTCTTGCTTAATCTATAATCAAATGCAACGGAAGTTAAAGCAAAATTTTGCCCTCTATAATCAGAGTTAAAAGTTGCAACATTAAATTTATATGCACCAAACTGATAACCAGCACCTACAGTAGTGTAGCTAGCATTATTATCTCTAAAGTTATTATCTGAACTATTTAAATCTGAGCGAACCATCATTAAGCTATCTCCCCATGCACCATATGATGCTGCAACTGAAAAGTTACCTTTAAAAACATAAGCTCCAAGTGCAAATGATTGCAAGTCTTGCTGTGTGAATTCGCTTGAATCTATTGAAGTAGTGTCTTCAGCAAAACCATATTCACCCGTTAAGCTAAATGCTAAACCAAGATCATTAAATTGCTCAACATAATTAATACCCCAGTCAATTACATCAGAAACATCACCGCTATTAGCACCAGAAAAACTATCTCCATAATATGAAGCTCCCCTATCTCCTGAATCAGCTGCATATGAAATACCAAATTGTACAGAAGATAAGCGAGGACTATAATAACTAATTCTACCTATAGTTCTCGTATCATCAAATTTATCAGCACCATTAACTTTACTGTAACCATGCGCAAGTGGTAAATCTGGTCTTATCATAAAAGACTTATTACCTTGACCAGTACAGCTTCTAATATCATTAGTGCCATAACTTTCCCCTGTACAATCACCATCTTTTTTATCTGCGTCATACATAAGGCCAAAATCTGGGATATTTACAAAACGCCACCAATTTCCACTAATACCGCCAGTACCACCAAATCTGTATGCAGCATCAAACTTCATTTTCTTTGAAGGCCCCTCAACATCACCAAACTCCAATCTACCAGAAGTCTTTTTTTCCATAAACATATAAGCTCGTCTAGTTAATACGCTAGAACTGTTATTACTAACAGTTAAAGTATTACTACTATCATATTCCGCTACATTTTGTCTGTTAGAATCTAGCATTAAAGATGCAACCGCACCATAAAGAACCGAATTATCAGTTTTACCAAGCACTAATACATCAATAAATGCGTCTTGAGCAAAATAGTTGCTTTTATTTAATTTATTTTCATTATCCGTGCCTATTGGTAAATCATCATTTGTATAAACACTTGCTTGATCTGTTAAAGCTGATGAAAAATTGAATTTACCCCCTATATAAACTTCTGGAGCTATAGCTGCTTTGGCAGAAAAGTTAATTATCAAGATAACTAAGAATATAAATGCGCGAATCATAAAAATAAAAAAATATTAAGTTAATTTTTAACTATTTTTTTTTTAAATGCATTATTTTTTATAATTAAATTTAGTGCTTCTCTATATGCTATGTGTTCTTTCGCAAGGATTTTCTCTTTAACATCTAACAAATTATCATCTTTATTAATATTTACAGATTTTTGCACAATAATCTCGCCCGCATCCATTTCCTTGATAACATGATGTACTGTACAACCAGATTGCTCTTCACCTGCATTATAAGCATCTTCGACAGCATTAGCTCCTTTATATTTAGGTAGTAATGACGGGTGTATATTAAGAATTGGAATCGAAATATTATCTAAAAACAGAGCCGTTACAAGGCGCATATAACCTGCCATACAAATGATATCTACATCATAATTTTTAAGCATGTTAACAACTTCTAAATCGTAACCTTCTCTAGTAGGAAAATCCTTATGCTCAATTATTTCTGTTTTTATATTATATGATTTTGCGATATCTAAGCCTTTAGCATCTTTTTTATTAGAAAATACTAACGCAACTTCAGCACAAATCTCACCTAAATTACAGCTTTCTATAATAGAATGCATATTTGTTCCCCTTCCTGAAATAAATATGGCTAATTTAGTCAAAATAAAAACCTAAGAATTATGCAGCTTTAACTTTTTTATCTTGATCGAGACAAACGTTTTTAACTAACATTGCAGCCACTTCGTAAGGGTCACTATTAGCACCAGGTCTTCTATCTTCAAAATAACCACAACCTTTTAGCTCTACTGGCTTAGGTATTCTAATTGAACAACCTCTATCTGCCGCACCTGCTGAAAAATCATTGATGTTAGAGGTCTCATATTCTCCAGTTAATCTTTCTGAAAGCAAATGACCATATACTGCTATATGCTCTTTATGTGATTTTTCTAATTTTTTAACCGCTAATTTAATAGCATCCAGGCCATTTTTACTGTCTCTTGTATCTGTAGTAGAAAAATTTGTATGCATACCAGCACCATTCCATGCGCCTTTCACTGGTTTGTTAGATAAACTTACCTCCACATCATAATCTTCGGCTACTCTGTATAACAACCAACGAGCTAACCAAGTATGATCACAAATTGTCAAAGCACCTGCATCTTCTGCATCATTACCTCTGTACCCTATTTGAAACTCCCATTGGCCTAACATCACTTCTGCATTTAAGCCATAAAACATAATTCCTGCATCTAAACATAATTTAGCATGCTCTTCAACTACATCTCTTCCACTAACTTGCTCCGCTCCTACTCCACAGTAATAAGGACCTTGTGGTGCTGGGAAACCATTTTCTGGCCAACCTAAAGGCTTACCATTGTAATAAAAAGTATATTCTTGCTCAAAGCCAAGCCATGGGTCTTGTTCATTGCCACCATTATCTAAATATTTTCTAAGTAACGCTCTTGTATTTGCCTTATGAACTGTATTATCAGGATTAAAAACTTCACACAAAACTAGGTAGTTACCTTCTCCTCTTAGTGGATCTTTTACAAAATTTACTGGTTTCAAAATACAATCTGAGTTATCTCCAACTGCTTGATTTGTGGATGAGCCATCAAAACTCCATTCAGAAAAGTCAGAAAGTGAAACTTCCCTAGTTTCAGGAAAAACAAAAGTTTTTGTTTTTGATCTGATAAGTGGAACTGGAATTGTACCATCTATCCAAATATATTCTGCAAATTTTATATTAGACATATCTACCTTAGAAAATTAAGTTATTAATAACTTAATTCATATAATTGTCAATAAATAATAACAATATCTAATTCAAAATAGGCAAGTTAAAACACTGATATTACTAACTAATATCTCCTATAACTTTTGCACTAAAACCATTATCCCTTATTAGTTGCGATACATTATTTAACTCCCCTCTAGAAATAATAGCTATCATACCATAACCACAATTAAAAGATTTAAACATTTCTTCACTTGAGAGATTGGCCTGATCTTTCAGCCAAGCAAATAAATTACTAAACTCAAAATCTGGCGCTAATTTAAAACTTCTTTCTTCCGGTAAAACACGCGGAATATTTTCTGTAAAGCCACCACCTGTAATGTGAGAAAAAGCCTTAACTAAATTCTTATTGTGTAATTCTAAACATAATTTTACATATAATTCAGTTGGCTCTAAGAAAACCTCGGCATAAGTTTTACCAGGCATAAATTCAGCTTCATCATTGTATGATAAATTTCTAACCTCCATTATCTTTCTAACTAAAGAAAAACCATTTGAATGAATACCAGAAGAGGAAATACCCACAATTAAATCACTTTTGCTTATTTGTTCTTTATAGGGTAAAACGTTATTTCTTTCAACAGCACCAACAGAAAAACCAGCTAAATCAAAATCTTTAGCTCTATACATGCCTGGCATCTCTGCTGACTCGCCTCCTATCAAGGCACAATTTGATTTTTTACATGCACTTGCTATTGATGAAATAATTTTTGCGGCTACTTTTTTTTCTAATTTACCACATGCGTAATAATCTAAAAAGAACAATGGTTCAGCGCCTTGCACTACCAAATCATTAACACACATAGCAACTAAGTCCTGACCTATGTAATCATAATTAGCAGTTTCAATTGCAATTTTTAATTTAGTGCCAACGCCATCTGTAGCAGCTACTAACAAAGGGTCTTTATAATTACATTTAGCAAGATCAAAAAAACCACCAAAACCTCCAATACCAGACATTACTCCTGGACGATTAGTTTTTTTTACTTCTGGTTTTATTAACTCAACTAAGTCATTACCTTCGTCTATGTCCACACCAGAATCTTTATATGTGATTTTTTCTTTATTCATAATTATTTTTTGTTAAGTGACTTTAAATAACCAATATTCTTTTTCTCTTTTTGAAAAACAAAATTTACAGCATCTCCAATATCCTGCTTGGTTACATCCATAATTTTTCTATCCCACTCCTTTATCTCTTCAATGGATATTCCCGTAGTGTAATTCATACCCACAATATATGCTAAAGATTTGTAAGACTCTTTACTATAAATTGTTTCAATCAAAAATATTTTCTTTGCCCTCTCTAATGCTTTATTATTAATGTTACCCTGAGCTAGAGCATTTAACTCATCTTGTATAATTTTCAAAACTTCTGCTTCATGCTGATCATCTTTCAAAATCAAATCCAACTCAAAAAAACTTTGCCCTCTAGACATATCACTATAACTTGAAGAAACTGATAATAATAAATCTAACTCAGTTACTAACTTTTTATATAAAATAGAGTTTTTATGCTCAGCCAACAGATATGATAAAACAGATAACGCATATACATGCTTTTTGTCCTCAGATAATAAATCAGGAGCTAAATATGAAATTTTAATCTCAGTATTAGTGGTGTTTTTGTCATAATGGGTCACGTTATTTTCTAGAACTTTACTTCTTGAATCCGCAAGAGTTAGCTCACTTGAAGGTCCGGCATCTAATTTTCCATAATGTTTTTTTGCTAAGATCTTAGCTTCTTCTAGATCAATATCACCGGATAATACTAAAATAGCATTATTTGGATAATAGTAACGATTATAGAAATCAAGTGCATCTTGATGTGTTAAAGATTTAATATCTTTTTCATAACCAATTAAAGGCCTTCCATAAGGATGATCTTTACTAAGCATAGCCTCCTTTACCTTTTCATCCAAAACAGATCTTGGCGAGTTATCTCTGCGCATTAATCTTTCCTCCAAAACTACATCTAATTCTATTTTGGTTTGCTCTTCAACTAAAACAAGATTTCTCATTCTATCAGCTTCGATATCCATCACATCATCTAAATATTGCTTAGGCACATTCTGGTAATAAGCTGTAAAATCATAAGAAGTAAATGCATTATGGCTACCACCAAAATCAGAAACCAAATTATCTAAGTCATTTTTTTTATATTTAGCAGTTCCATGAAACATCAAATGCTCTAAATAGTGAGCTAAGCCTGTCTTACCTAATTTTTCATCAATACCACCCACTTTGTACCATACCATATGCATTACAGCTGGTACACGATGATTAGGTATTACAATTACTTCCATACCATTATCAAGCGTAAATTGCTCAATGATGTAATCACTTTTTTGAAAGTTTATTTCCTGCTTATTTTCAGCACGCTTTTTAAAGTTCAAAGATAACATAATAAAAATACTAGTTAAAAAAATTATTAATAATTTTTGCCATTTCATCATAGCTTACCATTCTGTTTATAGTTTTTCTAAATTCTGCTGAATTATTCCTTGCAGAACTATACCAACCAAGATGTTTACGCATCATCTTAGCACCATTTTCCTCTCCATATAACTCAATAACATCTCTCAAGTGATTTAAAATTATCTCTTTTTTTTGCACCATAGATGGCTCACCTAAACCCTTCTCACTTCCTTGAAGATAGCTGGAAACCTGATTAATGAACCACGGCTTACCATAGCTAGCCCTACCAATCATTATACCATCTGCACCTGAATCTGCTAATGCTGCACTTGCATCTGCGAAAGTTTTAATATCTCCATTTGCAATTACTGGCACACTAACCGCGTCTTTAACCCGCTTAATAAATTTCCAATCTGCCTGACCTCTATATAATTGACATCTGGTACGACCATGTATAGTGATCATTTTAATACCGACATCTTCTGCTATCTTAGCCAGCTTTGGTGCGTTTAGATGCTCATGATCCCAACCCATTCTCATTTTAAGTGTAACTGGTATATCAACAGCCTTTACTGTTGCCTCTAATATTTTTGTAGCTAATTTTTCATCTTTCATTAGGGCAGAACCAGCATTTCCGCCTACCACTTTTTTTACCGGACAACCAAAATTAATATCTATAATATCCGCTCCTAAATCTTGATTTATTTTAGCTGCTTCAGCCATAACATTTGGATCACAACCAGCTAATTGCACAACATCTGGCATATCATCGCTTTTATGCTCAAATTTACATTTTTGCATTGAATTTCTAGTATGCTCTATCATTGCTCTACTTGCTATCATCTCAGATACAACAAGTCCTGCACCAAAATTTTTAACAATTTTACGAAATGGCAAGTCACTTACACCAGACATTGGCGCAAGCAATACATTAGATGTTAATTTATGTTTTCCGATCTCTATCATAACAAAAAGAAACACTATAACTTTTTGAAAGCTGATTTGCAACTAATTAATATTAATCAAGTTAAGTAATTACAAGTAATGATTGCTATGTAGATTATTAATGTATATTTTGAAAAAAAATTATTAAATAGTGTGATTGAACAATCATTATACATAACAAAACTTATATCATTCCACACTTGGTTTGTTATTGGCTTAATTTCTTTAGCCATGGTGTCTTATGCTTGGGAAAAAATCTCATTAGAGCTTACTTCATTGCTTACTATTACTATTTTAATATTATTTTTTCACTTCTTTCCTTTATATGATTTTGAAGGGAACATTACTTTAAAACCCACAAATATACTTTTAGGTTTTGCTAACCCAGCCCTGATTTCAATAATATCTCTTTTGATTATTGGACAAGCAATTATTCAATCAAACGCACTAAATGTTATTCCAAGCATCTTAATAAAAATCGCTCATAACAATGCTATTTTAGCTATTTTAATTTCTCTATTAATTGTTATCGTAATTAGCGCTTTTATGAATAACACCCCTGTAGTTGTAATATTTATCCCAATATTTGCGGAGATAGCTAAGCAGCTTAACATCTCACCTTCTAAAATAATGATTCCATTATCTTACACCGCTATTTTAGGAGGCATGCTTACATTAATTGGAAGCAGTACTAATTTATTGGTATCTGGTACATTAGAATCAATAGGCTTATCCCCTATTAGCTTCTTTGAGTTTTTTGTCCCAGGTAGTATCATGGCCTTGATAGGTATTTCATATATCATATTTATTTTGCCTAAAATACTGCCTGACAAAAATTTAAGCCAATATCAATTTTTCGATAACAGACCATTTGTTAGTCAAATTATCATTACTAGAAATTCTGGTTTTGATGGCAAAAGATTGATTGAGGGTTCCTTACCTGGTTTTCATGACATTACAATTCGTGTTATAGAAAGAGATGACCAAACATTTTTGCCACCTTTTCAAGATAATATGCTTATTAAAGAAAATGATGTATTAGCAATTTCTGGTACTAGAGATACTTTATCTAAGTTAGTTTACAAAAGAACTAACATATTTACCAAAAACTTACATATGGATGATTTTTCCACAGGCAAGAGAGGTTTTAATTTAAATGAAACTAATTTAGCAGAAATAGTTGTTGCTCCTGCCTCTAGGCTAATTGGACAGACCATTAAAAAGTCTGGCTTATATTCAAACTATAAATGCCCAGTAATTGGTATTCAAAGAAAAGGAAATTTGATAAAAACTAAAATCTCACATTTAAGATTAGTGGCAGGAGATGTTTTGCTAATTTTGGGAGAGAGTAGCAAGTTAACCGATATTAGAAATAATAATGATATAATTTTAACTAAATGGTCAGCACAACAAATAAATTCAATTGCAAAAGTAATTAAAACACTTGTAATATTTGGCTTAGTAGTTTTTTGTTCAGCTTTTAATATTGCACCTATTTCTATTACTTCTTTTACTGGTGCTACATTTTTAATTCTTTTTAACTGTATCAATATAAGACAAGCATCTAGGGCAATTGATCGCAATATCACCCTTATGATTGTAGCTTCCCTTGCGCTTGGAAGCGCTTTGGAGCTTACTGGAGGAGCTCAATTACTTGCTAACAACTTTATCGATGTTACTTCAGGTTTATCTAAAATAGGTATTATTTCTTTATTCTTTTTATTTATAGTATTTATGACGAATGTTTTAAGTAATGCCGCTACAGCAGTTTTATTTACACCTGTTGCAGCAAATTTAGCATTAAAACTAGCCATTGATCCAAAAATATTATTCTATAGTGTAATTTTTGCCACGAACTGTTCCTTTATAACTCCTATTGGCTATCAAACTAATTTATTAGTTATGTCACCTGGAAAATATAAATTTCTTGATTTTGTTAAAGGTGGTATACCTCTAGCTTTTATTATGTGCTTAACATATGCATTATTAATCACATATTATTTTTAGTGCATGCCAAATTACTGCTTGCAATATCTCCATTATATTTTGTCAGCTAATTTTAATATTGTTTTAAAGCTGAGCAAGATTATTTCCATCTAAAATGTCATGATCTGCTCTTTTGGAGTTCTATTTTATTTAAACTTAATTTAAGTACTTCTTTAATCCTAATACTTTAAAAATATGTATGTACAGCAGAGGTTACCTTACATATATATTCTGTCCTATATAGCTTTATGCTTGATATATTCTTTCTATATGTAATTTTAGCCTATTCCTTCTAATAGCTTTATCAATATATCATCATCAGTTGCTATATCTATTAATTTAATTTTTGCTTTATTACAAAATGCAACCAAATTATCATGTCTTTTTACAGCATCCTTATTGTAATTCTCTACAGCCTTCTTTTGATTCAAATTAATAGTAATTTCTTTATTGCTAGCATCTGTGAATGTGTATGTCCCTTTATTGGGTAACTTCATATCAAAAATATCATATATGTTAATTATATAAATTTCTTTTTTGTTAGATAATTGTTGAAGCTTGCTCATTAAATTTTGCTCTAGCTCAATTTGTGTAATTATAATAAAGCAAATACCCTTAGTTTTTGTTTTTTTATTTAATAAACTAACAGAATTAAGTAAGTCATTGTTGGAGTTGACTATATGTTGTTTTTGTTTGGTACAAAGAAAATTTAGAATTTGTAAAGTTAATGATTTCTGATTTCTTTGTTTGAACGTAACAGGGTTTTGTAAATTTTGTCCAAAAAATATGGTTTGCATTAACTCTTTATTAAGCTCTGCGGCATAGCATAATAAACTTACTATTTCTGCAGCTATTAAATATTTAAATCTTCCTATTGTAGCAAATTGCATGTTAGGACTAACATCGCATAACACATCGATTTTAGTTTCTTTTTCTTCATAGAACTCTTTAACATGTATTTGATTAGTTCTAGCTGATACATGCCAATCAATATTTTTAGTTTCATCGCCAAAAACATATTTTCTTACTTGATAAAAATCTAAACCTTGTCCTTTTGCTTTAGTCTTAATATTACCAGTTAAACTATGCTTATTACTTTTTTTATTATAATGAATAATGTGCTTTGCTAAAAATTTAGATTTTGTTAATTCTACTAATATTGGTAATTGCATAAACGATAATATTTTCTTTAAATAAAAATTGAAAATACAAAATAATCAACCTAAAAATAACAATATGGAAAATGAAATATATGACATATATACAATTAGTGATATCGCTATCTTACCATTAGCAATTGGTTATTATTATCTAATCGTTTTTTTTATATTAATTAGCTTAGCTATTTTACTTATAAAAAAAACAAGATCAAAAAATAATCTCCACAGAGCAACTAAAAAAGAATTAACTAGCCTACTAAACGAGCAAACAACTAATCATGAAAAAATTTACCTCCTAATCAAGAAAATGGCCTTATATAAATTTAATAGAAAAGACGTGGCAAGCCTTAGTGGTGAAGAATTACTTAGTTATTTAGATAAGAATGATCCTGCTAAATTTTCTTGGAGCAAAGAAGCGTCTTTTATAAAAAATTTATTCAGTCCAAAATCCAACCAAGAAATCGATAATTTTGACCACATAATTACTAACTTAAAAAAATGGCTTTGATCTAAAAATGTTTTTTAATATAATTTTTTTAAAACCATATTTTCTATTATTGTTACTTTTACCTTTTTTTCTATTTTTAAAAAAAAGAAAGAAGTTTACAAATATTAGCTTTTATGCTCCTCAGCTCAAATATCTTGAACGCTCCTTTAAAGGAGTAAAGAGCAATATAAATATAATAAAATTTTTAAAATTTTATATAATCTGGTCATTACTGGTCATGGCTCTAGCAGACCCTAATATTAGCTCTAAAGAAAGCAAAATAAATATAGATGGCTATGATTTAATGGTTTTAATTGATGTTTCTGAATCTATGTCTGCTTTAGATTTCTCAACTAAGGACAACTTGCTAACCAGACTTGATATAAGCAAGGATGTTATTAGCAATTTTGTTAAAGAGCGTACTTATGACAGAATTGGTTTAATTATATTTGGTAAATATGCCTATTTAGAAAGTCCTCTTACTTATGATAAAACAACTATAAATTCTATTATTAACTCAACCCAAATAGGTATAGCAGGACCAAGTACAGCAATTGGTGATGCACTTGCTCTTGCAGTTAAAAAGCTTTATAAAAAAACAAAAAATTCAAGAGCTATAATTTTACTTACTGATGGAGAAAGTAACTCTGGTTTGTTAACAGCGGATGCTGCAGCAAAAATTGCAGCTAAATATGATATACCAGTTTATACTATTGGTATTGGAAAAAATGAAGAGGCACCTTTTCTAAATTCATTTGGTCAATTACAATACGCTTTTATCCCCTTAGATAAGGTTACTCTTAAAAATATCGCTAATGTCACTAAGGGTAAATTTTACCTAGCAGAAAATAAGCAAGAATTAGAAAATATTTATAAAGAAATTAATAATTTAACAAAAACTACCATAGATTATGATTCTTATTTTAGCTACACAGCAATTTACGAATATTTTATTTTATTAGCTCTAATAATTTTTTTAATATATTCCTTATTCCAATATGTTAGATACCCTAGCTAATTTCCATTTTGCACAACCATATTATTTCTTGTTACTGCTGTTTATTCCAGTGATAATCATATATGTTAAATCAAATAAAAACATCAATAATGTTTCTCTATATTATAAGCAATATAAAGCTTTAGCTTCTTTACAAAATCTCAAAAGCTTACTTAAATTTAACCCACAGGAAAAACAAAATACTAAGTTAAAATTACTTATTTTATTTATAATTTTAATAATATTTTCTTTAGCAAAACCAAGATGGCAATATCATGAAGTAGAAATTACGAGTAATACAAACAATATAATATTTTTATTAGATAGTTCATCTTCAATGAATGTAAAAGATCTGGCTCCTAATCGTTTTGCATTTAGCAAAGAGAAAATTTCAACCATAGTGAATAATATAAATAATAGCCGTATTTCATTAATTGCTTTCACAGATATTCCTCATGTTATTTCACCATTAACAAAAGATTTGAAAGCAGTTCAGGGTAAATTAAATAATTTAACAACTTCCAACTTCACAAGACAAGGCACAAATATAAATGAAGCTATAAGAGTAGCAAATAATCTATATAAAGACTTTTCTGGCGACAAAAATTCTATCATTTTACTTACAGATGGTGATTTTGATAATAATATTACGACCAAATTAATAAAAAGTTTAAATAATAAAAATCTAAATTTTATTACTTTAGCAACTGGTACTAAAATTGGTGGACCTGTCTATGTAAAAAATAAAATATTAACATATGAGCAACAAAATGTTTATTCTAAATTACAAATTGAGAATCTGGAAAAGCTAAATAAAACATTTAATGGTAAACTTATTAATGCTACGCAAAATGATCATGACATAGCTGAGATAATTAATCTGCTTGATATTGAAAACAGTCAAAATAACCAAGAAAAAGATAAAGTGAAAATATGGCAAGAGGCTTTTTATATATTCCTTTTACCCGCCCTATTAGTTTTACTTTTTTACACTCGCTATTTTTTATGTTTTTTATTTTTGTTAATAAGTTTTCCTGAAAATTTAAAAGCTAATATATTCCTAAATAATGAACAACAAGCTAAGCAAGATTTCGCAGAGCAAAATTACAAATCAGCTTATGAAAAATTTAACACACCATATAATAAAGGAGTTTCTGCATATAAAAATAATGACTTTAAAGCTGCAGCAAAAGAATTTAGTAAAATAAACACAGATGATATTGAGCGTAAGTTTAATTTAGCAAATAGCTATTTTATGTTAAATGATTTTAATTCTGCCATAAAAGAATATAAGGAAATTCTAACAATAAATAACAATGATACTAAAACTAAGCATAATTTAAAAATTGCCAAAGCAAAGCTTAAAGAGCAACAGCAAAAAGATTCAAAACAACATAAGGATAACAAAAAGGCAGAGAATTCTAACAATAAACCTAAAACGCAAGATAAAGAGCCATTAGAAAATAATAATCAAACACAAAAAAACCAAGCTAAACCAGAAGAGCAGAATAATAACAAACAAGGAGATGATTCTAACTCAAGAAATACCCAAAGTAATAGCGAGTTAGACAAAGAAAATGCAAATCAATCAGATAGCCCTAATAAAAAGCAAGATAATGATAAAGCTCAAGATATTAAAGGTAAAAAATCAAATGAAGCTAAAGATAATTATGAGGATGTATTCGATTTAATTGAGGATTCAACGGCAGAAATTATGCAAAGAAAAATCCAACTAATAGAAAATAACAACAAAACAACTTCAACTAAAAAACCATGGTAAAAAGACTTTTAACTACTATATTTTTTCTTGCTTTACTTACTCTGAATTTGAATGCGCAAAATTTTGAAGCAACTATCAACAAAACTAATTTCGCGGCAAATGAAGATATTATTTTAACACTTACATTATTAGATATTAATACCAAAAACAAACCAAATATTGAGGTGCTTAATAAGGCTGGCTTTAGAATTAGATCGCAAAGCTATAATAGTAAAACTAGCTATGTTAATGGTGAAATATCTAAAAAATTTTCCTGGGTATATTATTTATCAACTAATTTGGAAGGCCAAGTTACTATTCCAGAAATTACATTACAAACCAAGAATTCTGATTTAAAAACTTCCGCTTTAAAGCTTACTATAGCTAAAAATTCTGTTACTAAAAACCACAAACAAGATAAAATATCCATATCAAATCAAATAGAAACTAAAAACCCATTTATAAAACAAACTGTAATTTTAAAAACTAAAATTGTAAGATTTGTAAATAGTTACAATGAAGAGTTCATAGAACCCAAATCAAATGACGCTATTATAGAATTAATTTCTGAACCAAAATCATACCGCTCAACGCTTAATAACCAAGAAGCAATAATTACAGAATATATTTTTGCGCTTACACCTATAAAAACTGGTGAAATAAAAATAACATCAGCCAAATATAAAGGTGTTTTAGCTAAAAATCATGCGCAAGATTCTTTTGGTAATATAAATAATCTTTTTGGATTTTCTAATATGCAAAAATATGAAGATTTTTTTATTGCAAGTAACGATATTATCTTAAATGTAAAAGATAGAATTTCGGCTTCTAAAAATTGGCTACCTCTTAATTCTCTTAAGCTAAAAACTGAATTATCTAATAAAACGCAGAATATATATGTTGGTGATCCCATAGAGTTATCAATAACTTTAGAAGCTCATAATGCTAAAGAAGGTCAAATTCCAGATTTAGAATTTTTACGCAATAAAAATTACAAAATTTACAAAGACCAAGCAGAAAATAATATAACTTTTGTAAATGATAAAATTACACTTACAAAAATTCAGAATTTTACTTTAGTTCCAATTAATAGTGGCGAAATTAATATTCCAGCCATTTCAATAAATTGGTTTAATCTTAAAACGAAAAAATATAAGGAAGAAAAATCCAAGAGTTTTACTTTTAATATTTTGCCAGAACTGGAAAAAAGAAACATTACATTTTTAGAAAATCAGAATGATCAACCTTTGAACGAGCAAGAATATAACAACAAAGCAAATATTATAATTGTTTTTTTGATATTTATAGTTCTTGTTTTGATTGTTATCGTGATTTTGTTAGCAAGTAAGTTAAGCAAGCTAAAAAAACATAATAGAGTACAATTACCAAAAGAAATTATCTCTAAAATTAATTTAAGTAATATAAATAAAGCCAAAAATATAAACGAACTTAAAGAATTTATATTTTTTTATTTTGTAAATAATTATAAAATTAAAACAAAAAACCTAATAGATTTAGATATAATTATTAAAAAGAACTTTTTACATACAACTAACTTTTCTGAAGTTATTGCAAATATTAATGCAGCAATTTATGCTAATCTAGAAATTGACTTAACATCACTGAAAAGCAGAGCTAAAGATGCAATTAATACTCTCTCTCTTAAAAAAACTAAAACTTCTACAAAATTACATATAAAACTAAATCCATAAAATATTATGCAAGAAAAAATAATACAAGATAACCCTAGCGACTCTTTAATCATTAATATCTTTGATAATCTTAGTCAAAATATTATTGGGCAACATGAGCTAAACCAAAATTTAATTATAGCACTTCTGGCCAGAGGTCATGTTTTATTAGAAGGAATGCCAGGTCTTGCTAAAACAAAAAGTGCTGAAACTTTAGCAAATTCAATTGATGCGGAATTTAAGCGTATTCAATTTACGCCAGATTTATTACCATCTGATATAATAGGAGGTGATATGTATATACAAGAGAAAAATAAATTTGAATTCTCTTCAGGACCATTATTTACTAATATTGTGCTTGCAGATGAAATTAATAGAGCTCCAGCAAAAGTTCAGTCCGCCCTCTTAGAAGCTATGGCTGAAAGACAAATATCTGTGGGTAAGAACACATATAAATTACCAGAATTATTTATGGTAATAGCAACGCAAAACCCTATAGAGCAAGAAGGTACTTACAAGCTACCCGAAGCACAGCTTGATCGCTTTTTATTACATATTAAAGTTGACTATCCTAATGCAGAAAATGAATTAAAAATTTTGAATCAATTCGAAACTAAAAAAAAGATCTCATTTAAACTAACATCAGCTTCTGAAATAATTAAAATGCAACATGAAGTAGATGATGTATACCTAGATGAAAAACTTAAGCAGTATATAGTAGATATAGTTATTGCAACGAGAGAGACCAATAAATACAGTAAAGAGCTTGCAGAATACATAGAACATGGGGTATCTCCAAGGGCATCACTTGCTTTATGTCAAACTGCTAAAGCTTTTGCATATTTACAAGGTGAAGAATATGTTAGCCCTTATCATATACAAAAAATGGCTAAATATGTATTAAGACATCGTATTATTATTAGTTATAAAGCAGAAGCTGAAAATATTTCAACTGATGATATAATAGATAAAATAATCGAGCTGGTTGCAATATAAGCGTTATTTCACCAAAAATATATGTTATGTTTTTCCTTTATATTTATAAAAATATCTTAACTTTTTAAAGTAAGAAAAAAAGAAAAGAATATTTAAAATCTTATTTAAATTTAGCTTTGTAACTCTTGAGACAGCTATAATTTATTAGTATTTTTGTGTTTCTCTATTCTTCATATTAATATGGCATCTATAGAAAAAAGGAGGTTTATTTTTAGGAAAAACAATAACCTTTCTAGTATTTAAAGCTTTATTCTAAGAAAATATTTTAACATATTACGCTCCTTGTTTGTTAATATTGTTTATCACTCATTATTTTTCATAGCTTACTTTTTTTATATCTATTATTCTAATTTAACACTATTTTTAATTAAGCTAGAAAGAATATTATTCTTCAGAGCTTCTCTTTTATAGCTTTATCTTGCTTCCAGCTGAGATTTACTAAGTTAGTAAATATTTTCTGCAATTATAATATTCCTAAGGCTTTTCTTAATTTACAAAACATATAATGAGCCTTAGATCATTTTTATAAATAAAATAAAGTAAACTATGTTGTATTCTTCTTTATCTCAATTTTTCTAATTCTTGATTACATAGAGCACCATAGAGCAGCGAAATAAGTTTAAAGCTAATAATACTAATCCTAGTTTAACCTGCAAAACTTAAATTATTTAGAACTTAGATTACATAGTGATTTAAATTTCATTTCAATAAAATATTCTAACAAAACCTTAATTTATAAAAATATTTTTGCTAAGAATTAACTAAATAAAACTACAACTCTCTAACTTAGTAAGCAGCTAACATTAGATAAATAGATCAAAAAACTCATTATAAATTTGATCATATTGCTTTTGAAAAGTTATAGAGATAAATAATATAGATTGCACTAATAAAAAAGAGGCTATTTTCAACAGCTTAACAGGCAAAGCTAAGTTTTTGCTATAGCCTATATAGTATGTTAATCTCCTCTTATTTTATAATTTATTGAAGATAGAAAAATGTCATAAACTAGTCACAACTACAAAAAAATAATTGAATGTAGTCTGTAATAACTAGAAGTTAAGATAATAATTACCTAACATTTTCTTAACCACAATCAAATTAATGATTACACCCTATTGGTATTAACTTTCCTAGATAGCTACGATCTTTGTCAACCAACAAGCATTTAAGTAAACTGGTATAGCATAAATAATTAGTTAACAGCTTCATTAACTACATTATCTAGCTCATTATTACCTTCTTGATTTTCTTCCAAGTCCTCTTCTTCAGATGATGATACTTTTGCAACTGATACTACTTTTTCATCATTATCGGTTTTAAGCAAAGTAACACCCTGTGTGTTTCTACCTGCTACTCTGATTTCACCAACTTTACAACGAATCAACTTACCCTTATCAGTCATTATCACTATTTCTTCATTATCTTCGGCAGGAAAAGTAGCAACTACGCTGCCATTTCTTTCACTAGTTAAAATATTTATGATACCACTACCACCCCTGTTAGTGATTCTATAATCTATAGAGGATGATCTTTTTCCATAACCATTTTCTGTAATAGACAGAATAAATTGTTCCTGCTTAGCGATATCTAATAACTTAGCTTTATTTACCTCAGTTTCTGGAAATACTTCATCTAAAATAGAAAAATCTTCTGTTTCAGCTAATTCTTTTCTCTTAACTATATCAATATTAAAGAACTGGGCTTTTAGCTCTGCATCAAAATCTGCCGATTTTAATACTGTTTGTGATATAACTTCATCACCATTAGCAAGTTTCATACCTCTTACACCTGATGATGTTCTACTTTTTATCACACGCAGTGACTCTAATGGAAACCTTAATGATTTACCAAATTTTGAAGCTAACAAAATATGGTCATTATCAGCGCAAAAACTAACTGATACTAAACTATCATTATCATCTAATCTAATAGCAATTTTTCCATTAGATTGTATATTTTTAAAGTCATCCATATCACTTCTTCTAACACCACCTTGTCTAGTTGCAAAAACCAGATTCATACCACTCCATTCATCTTGCTCTTTAGGCAAAGGCATAATTGTGGTTATTTTTTCACCATCTTTAAGTGGAAAAATATTAATTAATGCTCTTCCCTTGGATGTTGCTGAACCTTGTGGTATCTTGTAAGCTTTTAATCTATAAACTTGACCAAAATTTGAAAAGAATAATACTGGTGCATGTGTAGATGTTACAAACATTTCAACTAAAATATCTTCCTGCTCTTTTTTCAGACCAGCTCTTCCCTTACCGCCTCTTTTTTGTGCTCTGTAAGCAGTTAAAGGAACTCTTTTAATATATCCTTCCATTGTTACAGTTAAAACAACATCTTCTTCAGCTATTAAATCTTCTATATCATGCTCAAATTCATTCTCATCAATTTGACTTCTTCTTGGAGTCGCAAATTCATCCTTAATTTCAAGCAATTCTGTTTTCATTATGTTTAAAATTTTATCTCTAGAGGATAATAAATCTAAGAAATATTCTATTTCTTTTTTAAGCACCATCAGCTCGTCTGCTAATTTTTCTCTTTCTAAACCAGTTAGTTTGGCTAACCTCATATCTAAAATAGCCTGAACTTGCTCTTCAGTGAAATAACATTGCTTGTCTACTATTTCATTCTTCAAGTCACCAATAAGCTCAATTAAGTTTGCAGCATCACCCGCTGCCCATTTACGACTTAGAAGTTTTTTCTTAGCTTCTAGAGTATCCTTAGAGCTCCTAATAGTTGCGATCACCTCATCTATAGAATCAACAGCTAATGTTAAACCTATTAACAAATGTGCTTTTTCTCTAGCTTTATTTAGCAAGAAAATTGATCTTCTGGTGATAACATTTTCTCTAAATTCAACAAATGCTTTTAACACATCATATAAATTCATTTGTTTTGGACTACCATTATTAAGCGCTAATAAATTGACGCCAAATGAAGTTTGTAGTTGAGTTAAGTTATATAATTGGTTTAAAGCTACCTCCGCTATAATATCTCTTCTTAGCTCTATAACAACTCTTACACCTGATTTATTTGATTCATCTCTTAAATCTGTAATACCTTCTATCTTTTTATCTCTAACTAACTCCGCTATTTTTTCTATTAATTTTGCTTTATTAACTTGATATGGAATTTCAGTAGCAATAATTGCAGTTTTACCATTACCAATTTCTTCAAAATGAGTTTTTGCTCTAATTATTACCGAGCCTCTTCCAGTTGAAGCAGCAGATCTACTTCCAGACCTACCTAATATTATACCACCTGTTGGAAAGTCAGGGGCTGGCACAATATTAATTAATTCTTCTAAAGTGATATTGTGGTTATCAATGTAAGCACATGTTGCATCAATAACCTCTCCCAAATTATGCGGAGGTATATTAGTTGCCATTCCTACTGCAATACCACCAGCTCCATTTACTAAAAGATTGGGAAATTTAGCAGGAAGAACTTCTGGCTCTTTTTCAGAACCATCATAATTTTCACGAAAATCTACCGTACCTTTATCGATATCATCGATTAATTTAGCAGATATTTTTGCCATTCTAGACTCTGTATAACGCATTGCTGCTGGAGAGTCTCCATCCATAGAGCCAAAATTTCCTTGACCATCAATAAGAGGAGAACGCATTGAAAAATCTTGTGCCATTCTAACTAAAGCATCATAAATAGCTGAATCTCCATGTGGGTGGTATTTTCCCATTACCTCACCCACAATTCTAGCCGATTTTTTATGTGGTTTATTATGATAACAACCAGTCTCATTCATAGAGTATATTATTCTTCTATGCACTGGCTTTAAGCCATCACAAACATCGGGAATTGCCCTACTTACTATAACACTCATAGCATAATCTAGATAAGATTTTTTCATCTCATCTTCAAGTGAAACAGGCAATAAATTTTGGTGGTTATTATGGTTAGATTCTTGAGACATTACAAAACTAAAATTAAATAATAAATTAACTAATTTTTAGCATTATAGCCAAGTTTTAGCAAGCAAAATAATTAGAATATCTAACTCTTTATATAATGCTCTATTACATCTCTATTTTGAATATTTTGCACTTTAACAAGCCTATAGCTTTTAGCATCTGCTATGCACTTCAAATCTAAGTCTCCACACATATCAAAGCTATCTCCACCAAAAAACTTACCCGTTCTATAAACAACCAACTCATTGATTAATTCTGTTTTAACAAATTTAGTAATTAATTTACCAGCTTCACAGAAAATTGATGTTATACCTTTTTTTGCCAAATCCTGTAATATAACCCTACTGTCATTGTACTCATCATTTCTTAACCTAATAACCTCTGTTTGATCATTGATTAATTTTGACATTTTAGCTTGATCTTCACTAGTGGTGTAAATTAATGTTTTTCTTTTGATTTTATGATCTAATATATTACTAAATAATGGTATATCTAGATTACGATCTAAAATTACTATTGTAGAATTTTTATTATAAGATTTAATTCTACAATTTAAAGTGGGGTTATCTTGAATGATAGTACCAACTCCTGTTAAAACTGCATCGTGCCGAGATCTTAATAAATGAACATAATTTCTTGATAATTCAGATGTAATCCACTTACTCTCCTTATTCGCTAGAGCAATTTTACCATCCAAACTTGTGGCCATTTTACAAGTTAAATATGGCAATTTAAACGATATATAATGAAAAAACATTTTATGCAAATCTTTAGCATTGTTATCATTTAATATTTCTACTATTACACCATTATCATTAAGTTTTTTTACTCCTCTACCTCTAACTATTGGGTTTATATCTATGCAGCCAATAACAACTCTTTTTATCCCAGATTTTATTATTAAATCACAACATGAAGGATTTCTACCAATATGATCACATGGCTCTAAAGTGACATATAAGGTAGCATCCAATAATTGCTCTCTACTCAATTTATTTATTGCCCCCACTTCTGCATGAGGCGAACCTTTAAAACCTGTTGCCGCCTTTGAAAGCAACAGATTATCTTTTACAATTACCGCACCTACTGCTGGGTTAGGATATGTTTTACCTAATCGCAACTTAGCCGCGTGAATTGCTATTTGCAGCCATTTTTTATTAAATAATTCTGGCATGACTAACACTAATTGTTTTTAAGAAAACTCTCAAAATCCTCCGTTGATTCAAAATTTTTATATACAGATGCAAATCTAATAAATGCAACCTTATCAAGAACTTTCAACTCATTCATAACTAGCTCTCCTACATCTTTGGATGAAATCTCAACTTCGTTAAGTAAATTTAATTCTTGATGTATTTTTCCAGCAACCTTTTCAACCACATCTATAGTGACCTTACGCTTTCTAAGCGCCATCTTGATCGAAGATAACAATTTACCGTAATCAAAGAACTGTTTTTCACCAGACTTTTTAACAATAAAAATTTCTTTATATTGTATTCTTTCATATGTGGTAAATCTAGAATTACAATTTGGGCACTCCCTTCTTCTTCTAATGGAAGCGCCATCCTCTGACAATCTAGAATCCTTTACTGTAGTTTCATTATGCTTACAAAAAGGACAAAACATTAACTTACTGGAAACTCGTTACACAAATCTTTTACTTGCTCTTTAACTTTCCTTGTAACTTGCTCCATATCTTGCTGTGCTGCTAAAGCATCAACTATATCGCCAATCAAATTACCCACTTTTTCGAACTCAACAAGCCCAAAGCCTCTTGTAGTACCAGCAGATGTGCCAAGCCTTATACCAGAAGTAACAAATGGTTTTTGTGGATCAAACGGAATTGCGTTTTTGTTACAGGTTAAATTTGCCGCTTCCAAAGCCTCTTCAGTAGCCTTACCAGTTAAGCTTTTAGGTGTTAAATCAACTAAAACCAAATGATTAACTGTGCTGCCAGATACTATATTTAAGCCTCTGTTCTTAAGAGTTTTTGCTAATATCTTTGCATTTGCAACTACACTTTGCATATAAACTTTAAATGAGGGGTCTAATGCCTCTTTGAAGCAAACAGCTTTAGCAGCTATTACATGAACTAAAGGACCACCCTGAATTCCAGGAAATATTGCTGAGTTCACTTTTTTAGCAATAGTTTCATCATTAGTTAAAATCATACCGCCCCTTGGACCTCTTAGTGTCTTGTGAGTTGTAGTTGTAACTATATGTGCATGTGGTATTGGTGAAGGATATACTCCAGCTGCAACTAAACCAGAAATATGCGCCATATCTACTAAAAAATAAGCATCCACACTATCTGCTATTTTTCTTAACCTAGCCCAGTCTACAATTTGTGGATAAGCTGAAAAACCACCAATTAACATTTTAGGTTTATGTTCTTTTGCTAGAGCTTCTATTTCATCATAGTCTAGTAAATGTGTTTCTTTATCAACACCATATTGCACTGCATTAAACCATTTTCCTGATTGATTAGGTTTAGCTCCATGTGTTAAATGACCTCCGGATGCTAGAGATTGTCCCAAAATTGTGTCACCTGGCTTGATCAAAGCGGTAAAAACACCTTGATTTGCTTGTGAACCAGAATTTGGCTGCACATTTACAAATTCTACATCATATAATTCTTTTGCTCTATCTATCGCTAAATTCTCAACTATGTCAGCATATTCACAGCCTCCGTAATATCTTTTTCCTGGGTAACCTTCGGCATATTTATTAGTAAAATTACTACCTTGTGCTTCTTTTACCGCTTTACTTACTATATTTTCTGAAGCTATCAACTCTATCTGGTCTTGCTCTCTTTGCTCCTCTCCTTTTATTGCGTCAAAGATCTCCTTGTCTCTTGATTCAATATTTTCTTCAAAAAAAGCTTTAATTTCACTATTTGCGTATATTTTCTCTGCTGTCATTTTTTTAAACTAAAAATTAGTTAACAAGCATACAATTATGCACAAATTTGTAAACCAAAAAAAGCAATAGAAAAAAATTACTACAAACCAATTTCTTCCAATTTTTTGACTCTTTTTAAATGCCTGCCTGATTCAAACTTTATATTTAAAAAATTATTTAGAATTTTAACTGCCTCCTCCTGCTCAATTAACCGGGAACCTAAGGCTAAAACATTAGCATTATTATGTTCTTTTGCTAAAATTGCCATCTCCTCAGTACAACATAAAGCCGCTCTAATATGCGAGAATCTATTAGCAGCAATCGATATACCAATGCCAGAACCGCAGATTAGCACACCTAAAGATTCTATCTCATTCTCCATTTTTTTGGCTAACAAAACAGCAACATCAGGATAATCAACCGAATCTATAGAGTAAGTGCCAAGATCTTCAACTACATTCTCTAAGCTCAAACTATCTAAATATTTTTTTATATAATCTTTTAAGTGATAACCTGCATGATCAGAGGCTAATATAATTTTCTTTAATGTCATCTTCCCGCAACTGTTCTTAATTCAAATATATTATAATATCTTACGATATCGTCAAACCCTTTTAACCACCCCTCTCCTAAATCATGACTTACTCCTAATAAATCCGTATATATATCTCCATCCATGCCAGTACTTTGTGGTATATTATGATACTCTGGTTCCTGCAAAGTTAAGGCTGAAAAATCAATTTGCTGCCCTGCACTGTTAAATGCTCCATAACCATTTGAACCATGACTGATAAGAGCAACCGAAGCATTTGTTCTAACTGCCTCTTCTGTATCTTTAATTACCATTCTATTTTGCTTAACCTTATTGGTGTTCCATTTAGCGTATAAATGCTCAAGAACTTCAGCTATTTGTGCATCTGTTAAGGTTATATCATAGGCAATAAATTCAAATATCTCTTCAGTAAATAAAAAACTTGCAGTCGAATCATACAAATCTTTACCTAGGGTAACCTTGTTAATATTTGTAGCTAAACTACCACCAACTGATATTGAGCCTTGGTCTACATATGATACATAAGGATTTAAAATATAACTACCACTTCTAGTAACTGAAAATATCTCCGGTTCTGTCTCACTTAAGGCTCCTATTACATATGCTGTACTAGCTCCGTATAATCTCTTAAAACTCAAATTACCAGTACTACTATCAGTATAATATAACTCTTTTGAGTTAGTATCTGAACTATTTGCATATGATAACAAACCTCTATTAGTTGAAGCATTATGATCAAAATTAGCGGTAAAAAACAAAGTGTGTGAACTTTCAAATAAATCATGAATAGTTGTATGATCTATTTGTAGATAATCATCCAAACCATCAAAATATGCTCCAATTAAAGTTGTTGATGCTGCATTATCAACTTTAATAATAGGCTGTAAAGTTGTATCTGATTGACTTGCTGCACAATTACCACCTGTTGATTTATCAGCAACATTAGTAATATAGTATAAATCTGAGTCTTCTCTTAACGTTAAATTTTTACCATCAGAAAAATCCAGCCAACAGGCTAAATTATTATTAAGCGGAAAGTCACTACTATCATTATAAATATTTCTAACTAGTGATGATACTATATAAGAAATCTTATTACCCCAGCTATCCAGAGAATACTGTATATCTAGGCCTAACTCAGCAACTGGCACTGCACCAACAAATAAATCACTTATACCGTCACCATTACCATCATCACCAAAACCAAAAACTCCATCAGATACAACACAACCATTACCATCAGTAGCAACTGCACTACCATAATTACTATTATATAAGTCATAATCTAATCTAGCTGGGCATGGTATAGCACCATTTATATTGTAATAAGCTGCTATCGCTTCTCTTATTTTTAGTATTTTATCTTCTGTTGCTTCGTTTTTATTTATATCATCTAATCTGTCTTTGATAACTACTGAAAAAGTGAATATCACAGATATAACCGCAATTAATATTGACAATTCGATAAAAGTAAAAGCAGATTTATGTTTCATAATTATTTTATACAATATTGTTTTGCTATTTCAGGCAAATAATCTGTGTTAGAAGAAGAACTTTGTGGGGCTTCAGAGTAGTAAGGGTGAGTATTGCTTAAATTTCCCGTCAAACCCCACTTGTGAGCTAAATAACCTTCTATTTTCTGTCTATTATCATCACTTTGTGCAGAAGAAAATGCAATAACTTCACCTAAATACCCGCCAAAATATCTACTATTATTACCAAAAGAAGAATTTAAATAATATTGAAATGATGAACCAAAACCTACTTCATTGCTTCTGTAGGATCTAACAATGTAATAAGTGCCTGATATAACATATGTCTGCTCACCATTAACATATAAATTATCCAACTCATTATAATGCCAGTCATTATTATCCGGTGTTGGATTAAATCTATATTGTATCATCCTCAGTGAATCATCATTATTTTGATTAGCAAATACCATAGCAAATTCTCTAACATTTTTCAATACCAAATATAAATCTCGATATTCTCCAGTTGCACCTAATAATTGTTTATACCTAGAAAAGTAAACCATATTAAGATTATTTAATATATTACTGCTATATGTAGGCATATATGATGAATTAGTTTGTGTTGCATGGTTATTATTACCTGATTTATCACTCCATTGACTAACCAAGCTTCCAGACAATGTTACTGTTGAGCTATCACTAGCATCAAGCCATAATAATGGTGCTAAGTCACTTGGTACAAAGTCAGAAGCACTACTTGTTGCAACACATGCGCATTCTGAACCATAGAGTCTGGCATTATATTCCGCTAGTACATTTCCACTATAATCACTATCATAAGTAATATTGTCGTTATTTTTGCTATTAGATGCTACTATTAGTAATTCCGGTGACATGAAACTCGTATAATCATCATAACTTGCGGGCAAATTAGAGTTCTGTAAATGCACATCATCATATATAAGTGTGTTATCATTATTGCTATTTTCAACCTCATTATTATTGCTTATGGTTGGATGAGATTTTTGCACCCCTAAATTA
>JABIRX010000035.1 GCA_018667735.1 Alphaproteobacteria bacterium
GAAAAGTCGAGTTATGAGCTTAGAATGGAGGATTATCTAGCTAATGTTAACGTTAAAGTACTTAATCTTAACTATAAAGATAAAATTCGTTATGAAACACAGGATAGATATAGAGAAGAGCTCAACTTTATATATGAATCCTTTGATCGTAACACTTTCTTAAGTAAATTAGTAGGTAAGTTACCAAATAACACACTTATACTAAAGCTCTTTAAAACTGGGCCACCCAAAATAACTAAAGCTAGTAATGCAACTAATGTAGTAATTGCGGTTAAAATTGTACGATTTAAAGTCTCATTTATACTTTTGTTAATTATTTCTTGTTGGGGAATACTTCTGTACTTTCTACTATTTTCTCGAATACGATCATAAATAACCACCGAGTCATTAATAGAGTAACCTATTATAGTTAAAATTGCCGCAATAGAGGTTAGGTTAAATTCCAAATTAAATAAAATAAAAACACCTAATACTAAAATTATATCATGCAATAAAGCAAGCAATGCACCAAACCCAAAGCGGTAACTAAATCTTAACCAAATATATAATAAAATTGCAATTAATGAGGCAAACAAAGCATAGATACTTGATTTGATTAACTCTTTTCCAATAGTTGGGCCAACAAAATCTACTCTTCTAAATTCAATATTTTCATTAATATTATTTTGCAAATAATCTTTTATTAATGTGATCTTTTTAATTTGCTCTTTTTCATTTTGATTATCAAGACCAACCCTAATCATGATGTCTTTCTTGCTGCCTAAATCCTGCAACGAGACATCACCCAAATTATATGATGCTATGCCAAGCCGAAGCTCTTGCAAGTTTACATCTTGCTCTGACCTTATTTCAATTAAAATACCACCAGCAAAATCTATACCCTTATTAAAACCTTTAAAGAAAACTGCAAAAATCGAGCAGCAAAGCAGTATTACTGAGATATAAATAAAAAAATTATTATGCTTAATAAAGTTAATATTATATTTTCTATTAAGTATTTTTCCTAACATCTAAACTAAAAAATAAATTGCCACAAAATATAGAGGCTATAAAAGAGCAAAAAGGTAAAACCATTAAGCCTTGAAAGCAACTTCTTTTTACTTACAAAACTAAATAATAACAAGCTTGAAAATAATAAAACCCAAATATCAAAAATAGCTAGCGTAGAATTAGTAACTATTGGTGAAATTAGTGAGCTAATTCCTAAAACTCCCAAAATATTAAAAATATTACTACCTATTACATTACCAATAGCAATATCTGAATGCTTACGGCAAGCAGCCACAACAGATGTAGCAAGCTCAGGTGCAGAGCCACCAATTGCAATGATTGTCACAGCTATTGCCGCCTCACTCATGCCAAATTGCAAGGCTAACTCACTAGCTCCCATAACTAATATATTGGCACCAAAACTTAACATAAAAACTCCCAAAACCACTAAAATAACTGCTAATTTATTAGTTAAATTTAAAAAGTAAAATTGCTCCTCTATTTCATCTACTTGATTCAACATTGGATCAGACTCACCATTAACCTTGTGACGCTTATATGTAGAAAATGTAAAAATAACTAGAGCTATTAGTAATATTAAACCTTTCTGGTAATTGATCTCTCCAGTGAAAATAAATGCAAAAAGTATAAAACTAGCAAATAATAAATAATTAAGATCAAAGCTAATTAACTTCTTTTCAACATTAATAGGATTTAATATGGATACTAAACCAAGCACTAAAAAAATATTTGCTATATTACTACCAATAACATTACCTAAAGCTATATCACTCAAGCCCTTTAAGCTAGCCTGAATAGTAATCAGTAATTCAGGGCTAGAAGTACCATATGCAACAATGGTAATACCTGTAATTAATTTAGAAAGTTTGAATTTTTGAGCTAGCTTTACCGCTCCCCTAACTAATGACTCTCCACCAAAAAATAATAAAGCCAAACCTATAAAAATTTGTATAAAGGACATAAAATTTAGATTAATTAATAAATTAAACTCGTAAGTTTGGGCTAAATAAAATTATAAATTTCTTTCAGCTAATAGTTTCTTGGTCTCTGCAATAGCTTTAGCAGGATTCAAACCTTTTGGACAAGTTTTAGTACAATTCATTATGGTATGACAGCGATATAATTTAAATGAATCATCTAATGCATCTAGTCTTTCACCTGTTGCCTCATCTCTGCTATCTACAATAAATCTATAAGCTTGCAACAATATTGCTGGACCTAAATATTTATCTCCATTCCACCAATAACTCGGACATGCAGTTGAACAACATGCACATAAAACACATTCGTAAAAGCCATCTAGCTTTTCTCTATCTTCTGGTGTTTGTAGTCTTTCGCTATTAGATGGGGCATTGCTAGCTTGTAACCATGGCTTAATTGAAGTTAATTGCGCGTAAAAGTTAGTTAAATCAGGAACCAAATCTTTTACAACCTCCATATGTGGTAATGGGTAAATTTTTACATCTCCTTTTACTTCATTTATTGGCTTTAAACATGCCAAAGTATTCGTACCGTCTATATTCATTGAACATGAACCACAAATACCTTCTCTGCAAGAACGTCTAAAAGTTAAGCCGGTGTCAATTTCATTTTTTATCTTAACAATAGCGTCTAAAACCATAGGACCACAATCGTCTAAGTCTAACTCATAAGTGTCTATTCTAGGATTTTCGTTACTATCTGGATTATAACGATAAATTTTAAAAAGCTTTTTATTTGATGCATTTTTGTTAGTGCATGCAAAAAAATTGCCATTTTTGTTTATTCTTGAATTTTTTGGTAGTAAAAACTCGGCCATAATTTATAATTTAAAAATTAATATACTCTTTTCTTAGGTGGTATTTCTCTCATTTCTTCAGTTAAAGGCTTACCAACTACTTTTTTATATTTAATATCCACATTACCCTGAGCATCAATCCAAGCAATAGTATGCTTCATCCAATTTTCATCATCACGATCAGGATAATCTTCTCTAGATTGAGCCCCTCTACTTTCTTTTCTATTGTAAGCAGATTTAATAGTCATCATAGCTTGCGGCAACATGTTTTCTAATTCTAAGGTCTCAACCAATTCACTATTCCAAATCAAACTTTTGTCAGAAATTACTAGGTCCTTAGCTTTTGCAAATAATTTAGATAATTTAGCAACACCAGATGCCATTGATTCTTCTGTTCTAAAAACTGCAGCATGCTTTTGCATTATATCTTGCATGTCAGCTCTAAGTGTAGATGCATTAGTTTTACCGTTAGCTGCTAATATGTTATCTAACCTTGCTAGCGCCTTAGTAACATATTTCGGGTCTAAATATTTGTGATCGGCATTAGGAGTTAAAATCTCTTTTGCTCTAATTGCTGCGGCTCTTCCAAAAACAACTAAATCTAATAATGAATTAGAACCTAACCTATTAGAACCATGCACAGAAACACAGCCAGCCTCTCCAACTGCCATCAAACCAGGAACTGTTTTTTCTTTCCCGTTTTCATCTAAAGTCAATACTTCTGTTTGATGGTTTGTTGGTATACCACCCATATTATAGTGAACTGTTGGTAATACTGGAATTGGATCTTTAGTAACGTCCACACCTGCGAAAATTTTAGCAGTTTCAGATATCCCAGGTAGTCTTTTATGTAAAATTTTGGGGTCCAAATGGTTTAAATGCAAAAAGATATGGTCTTTATTAGGACCTACTCCTCTTCCTTCATTTATTTCCATAGTCATAGACCTACTCACAACATCGCGAGATGCCAAGTCTTTTGCATGAGGAGCATATCTTTCCATGAATCTTTCTCCTTCCGAATTAACTAAATAGCCTCCTTCTCCTCGCGCTCCTTCAGTTATCAAACAACCAGCTCCATATACTCCAGTTGGATGAAACTGTACAAATTCCATATCTTGTAGTGGCAAACCAGCTCTTAAAATCATAGCGTTTCCATCTCCTGTGCAAGTATGCGCTGATGTTGCAGAAAAATAAGTTCTACCATAACCACCCGTAGCCATAATTACCATATGTGACTTAATCACATTAACTACACCAGTATTCAAATCTAAAGTAGTTACTCCTCTACAAACACCATCATCATCGATAATTAAATCAAGAGCAAAATTTTCAATAAAGAAATTAGCATTATGTTTAATTGCTTGCTGGTATAAAGTATGCAAAATTGCATGACCAGTTCTATCTGCCGCCGCACAAGTTCTTTGCGCTGGCTTTCCTTCGCCATATTCTGTGGTCATTCCACCAAATGGTCTCTGGTAAATCTTGCCTTCTTTTGTTCTTGAAAAAGGCACTCCATAATGCTCTAACTCAATGATCGCCTTTGGAGCGTTCTTACATAAATATTCGATTGCATCTTGATCACCGAGCCAGTCAGAACCCTTAATCGTGTCATAAGCATGCCAACGCCAGTTATCTTCGCCCATATTACCTAATGCTGCTGAAATACCACCTTGTGCAGCCACCGTGTGACTCCTTGTAGGAAACACTTTACTTACACATGCTGTGGACAAACCAGCTTCTGCCATTCCTAATGTTGCTCTCAAACCAGAGCCTCCAGCTCCAACTATTACAACATCATATTGATGCTCTTCTACTTTATAACTCATTAGCTTATTAATATTAAATTTTTAATTACAACAAAAAACAACAAGGCGCCTGTAAGCCATGCCAATATATTAACTAATATAATAGAGATAGTTTTTGCACATTTACAATGTACATAATCTTCTATAATAACCTTAACACCCAGAGCCGAGTGATACAGCATTACAAAAAGCATTAAAGAGAATATTACCAGGCTAAAATCATTGCCAAAAATTATACTTAAATCTCTATGGCAGCTTGCGGTGCAAACAACTTTAGTAGTAAACCATATAACCAGAGGTATCAGAGCTATTGCCGTTATTCTTTGCGCCCACCAATGATGAACACCATTATGTGCAGTTCCCAAACCTTGTATTTTTTTTATTGCCGTCTTCATATTTAACCTAATATAGTTGACATACCATTGAACCAAGTAAATAGAGTAAGCGCAAAACTAGCTAACACAACTATTATACCCGTTATTTGAACCGACCTAATTGCAAAACCTCTACCCGTGTCCCACAACAAATGTCTAATACCATTGGAAAAATGATAATATAAGGAAAAAACCCACGCGAACAAAACTAGTTTTCCAACAATTGAAGAAATAAATAATGTTGAAATTCCAACAAAATACGCAGATATTTTACCGGCATCAATGCTCATAAAAATTATGTTCCAGGAAGCTAAAAGAAGACCTAAATACAAGAAAAAGCCTGTCAATCTATGTAAAATAGAAAGAACCGAACTTATTTGGGGTTTATATATAGATAAATGTGGCGATAAAGGCCTAGCTTTCTCGGTCATGCTACTAACTTGATAATTTTTGCTCTTTAAACTCAGCATGCTTTCTAGCTACTGGATCATATTTTCTGAATTTCATTTTTTCTGTTATTTGCTTTGGGTTTTTCTTCTTAACGTAAAAAAAGCCAGTACCTAAAGTACTTACAAGCTTAACTAAGATGTTTTTTTTAGATTTTCCTGCCATGTTTGCTGTAGTAATATATTGAAGTCAATTTTTACTCCAATTAATTCGCATAGTCAAGTATTACTTAAGCAAAAGCATATTATCATAATGTATAATATTTAGTCTAATAGGCTTTTTAACAAGTAGCTTTATTTCCTTACTATCTTTACCTTGATAAATTTTTGCCTCCCTACTAGTAACCCCACTTAAACCCTGCGCTATCCTAGCCCCGTCCTCACGCAAGACTAGTATCATATCCCCCCTAGAAAAGACTCCTCTTACATCTGTAACACCAATTGGCAACAAACTTGACCCACCTTTCTCTATTATGTCTGCCGCCCCCTTATTCACCACAACTTCGCCCTTGTTTTTAAGGCCAGAAAGCCATTTTTTTCTGCTATTCAAACCATCTTGTTTAGCTACAAAAAAGCTAAAATCCTTGTCATATTCAAGCCTAAAAACACTGTTTTTACCTTCACCTTTGGCAAGCACAACATCCGCACCAAAATTATTTGCTATACCAGCAGCTCTGATCTTGCTTTTTATCCCACCCGTACCTAGTAAATTCGTTTTGCTTGAAGCTAACGCTAGTATTTTTTCGTCAATTTTCGCAATTTTTCTTATCAATTTTGCATCATCATTATCTTTAGGGTTAGAATCATATAAGCCATTAATATCAGATAATAAAACCAACAAATCAGCATCAGTTAGAGCAACCACTCTTGCAGCTAAAACATCATTATCACCAAATTTTATTTCATCCGTTGCAATAGTGTCATTTTCATTAATTACTGGCACGATATTCATGTCCAGCAGCTTACTAATAGTTGCACGCATATTAAGATATCTTCTTCTATTTTGGCAATCTGCATTAGTAATTAATATTTGCGCCAAATCTATGGAGTTTGCTTTAAAAATTTTTTGTAAATCTGAAATTAACAAGGCCTGGCCATAAGCTGCATATGCTTGTAATTCAGACAGGCTTAATTCTGACCTATTTTTACCTAGCTCCCTCGCCGCAGAAGCTATAGCTCCTGAACAAACTATTATAACCTCTAATCCTAATAAGCGTAATTTTCCAACCTCTTTAGCAAAATGCTCTAGCCACTCAGTACGTAAGCTGTTTTTTTCACTATCTATGATTAAAGATGAACCTAGCTTTATTACTACGGTGTTATAATCATTGAATTTCATTTAATTTTAATTAAAGCTTTATAGACTTGCATAATATGCATCTAAAATATAAACTAGCAAGCTAATGATAAAATTTAACTATGAGCCAAATAACTGAACAAGAGATTCTAGATGTTTTAACTAAAGATTTCGCAGATAGCGAAATAATTGTAAAAGATCAATTAGGTGATGGTTACAGCTTTGATATTTTTGTTAAATCCACGCTATTTAATAATTTAATCAAAGTAAAACAGCATCAGTTAGTAATGAGCTCACTTAAAGATTTATTATCATACAAGCTTCACGCTGTTACAATAAAAACCCAAAAAACCAATTAAATTTAAAAACATGACTGATCTAAACAAAGAAATAACTGATTTAATTAATGAAAATAAAGTAGTATTATTCATGAAGGGTAATCAACATTTTCCACAATGTGGCTTTTCTGGCTTTGTTGTACAAATTTTAAAACAACATGAAGTGTCTTTTAAGGATGTAGATATTTTACAAAATAGCGAATTACGCCAAGCTATAAAAGACTATACTGATTGGCCAACAATTCCACAGCTATATGTTAATGGTGAGTTTGTTGGGGGCTGTGATATAATTAAAGAAATGAATGAAGCTGGAGAGTTAGCTGAGCTGTTTGCCAACATAAAATAACAATATTTTAATGGCCTTAACTAATAAAACCATTAAAAATGCTTTAGAGATTTCCAACCTATGTAAAACCTATAATGTTAAAGGTAACAAGGTTGAAGCTTTAAAAGACATTTCTTTAAATATACCAAGAGGTAGTTTTTTTGGTTTACTTGGACCAAATGGCGCAGGTAAGAGTACCCTTATCAACATTATTGCTGATTTGGTAAAAAAAGACTCAGGTAAAATTTCTGTTTGTGGCCATGATTATGACTCTGCAAAAAACAAGGCCAAAAGTGCACTTGGTATCGTACCCCAAGAATTAGTTATTGATCCCTTCTTTAATGTAAAAGAAACTCTAAATATTTACGCTGGCTATTACGGTTTAAAAAGAGATGATAAAAGAATAGATGAGTTAATAGAAGCACTTGGTTTGAGTGATAAGAAAACCGCCACCCCAAGATCTTTATCTGGCGGTATGAGAAGAAGATTGTTAGTTGCAAAAGCACTGGTGCACGACCCTGATATCATTATTCTAGACGAACCAACAGCTGGAGTTGATGTTGAGCTAAGAGATCAATTATGGCATTATATTAGCAAATTAAACAAAAAGGGCAAAACGATAATTCTAACTACTCACTACCTAGAAGAAGCAGAAAAATTATGTGATCAAATAGCCATTATTAATAAAGGAAAAATTATTACTAATGAAAAGAAAGAAAATCTTAAAAAAATATTTGGCGTTAAAACTCTAATTATCGAAACTGATAATATCACTGGCCCTAATCTTAAGACTCTGACTAAATTTGGTGAAGTAAAGCAAGATAAAAACAATATTTCCATCACTTATAAATCCGGAGAAATTGATTATAAAGAGCTTGTAAATCAATTACATCAGAGCCAAATAGAAATATCTAATCTATCAACCAAAGAAACAGATATAGAAGATATATTCAAATATTTAATTCATAAGTAAGTGTTATTAAAAATACAGCCTAAACATATCAAGAAATTCACCTCCTCATATTTGGCCATAATAAAAGTTTCATTTTACATATTATGTTGCTTAAGCTTATTCTTAATTGTAAATTCACCTAATGATTATCAGCAAAGTAATGCTGTTAAAATCATGTATATTCATGTGCCAAGCGCATGGCTTGCATTGTTAATATATACGGCAATTGCTATTTTAAGCAGCTTAAGCTTTGTTTATAAGAGCCCTATTCTTACCTTGAGCTCAATAAGTTTAGCACCAATTGGAGCAACTTTTGCTTTGATTACCTTAATTACTGGTTCTATTTGGGGTAAACCAATTTGGGGCACTTGGTGGGTTTGGGATGCAAGACTTACCTCTATGCTGATTTTGTTCTTCCTTTACATAGCTTATATTGCTTTATATACTGCATATGACAGCTATATAACAGGCTCCAAAATTGCAGCTGGCCTAGCTATTATTGGCTTTATTAATATTCCTATTGTGAAATTTTCAGTAGATATATGGTATAGTCTTCATCAACCAGCAAGTATTATTAGATCAAAAGGCATCGCAATTGATAAAGCAATGGTTGCACCATTATTTATTAGCTTTTTAACCTTGATAATTTATTCACTAATTGTATTTTTAACGAGATTAAATCTATTTATAGAAAAAGGTAAAAGAAGAAAATGACTTATGTAGTAACTGACAATTGTATTAAATGTAAATATACAGATTGCGTTGAAGTGTGCCCTGTTGATTGTTTTTATGAGGGGGAAAACATGCTAGTTATAAACCCCGAAGAGTGTATAGATTGTGGTGTGTGCGAACCTGAATGCCCCATAGATGCAATTAAACCAGAAGAAGAAAATCTTATAGAATTTATTGAGCTTAATAAAAAATATGCCGAGATCTGGCCCAATATTAATGAAAAAAAAGATGCTCCTCTTGATGCTGAAAAATACGAAGATATGGATGATAAATATCCTAAGTTATTTTCTGCAAAAGCAGGAAGCTAAGTGCAAAAAAAACATAATTCATCTGATCTAAAACTGAGCTTTGCTTTTTCTCTTGCCGAATTATCAGTGGTTCTTATAATTATTGGCTTATTAATGGCTAGTATTACTTATGGTACTAAGCTTATCAAAACCTCGAAGTTAATCAAAGCAAAAACATATACAGAATCGTCACCAATTTGGTCAATAAGTGATATTAATGGAAAAAGATCTGCAGTTTTATGGTTAGATACTATTGACACAGATTCCATAACCACCACCATAAATGGTGATAGCAAGCTAGTTACAAAATGGCGTAGCAAAGTGGGTGGTTCAGCTATCCAGACTGGCGTAACATCTATTATGCCAGAATTTAAAGAAAAAGGCTTAGATCCATATCCTTCTATATATTTTGATGGTGGTGATCAATTAACCATATCACTGTCTCCATTGGTGGAGAGTGATGATACTTACAGCATAGCAATCGTATGGCAAACTGAAAATGACAGTACTGCTATCTTATTCCAGCAAGGAATAGCTAGAAATAGACGTGCTGCTTTAGTACAATTTGCTGAAGGACAATATGGTTTTAATGGTATGAATAATGATGCAAATTTAATTAAAGATTATAACTTAAATCAACTTACTTCATCTATTATTACAATAGATAACTCTTTAAGCAATAATGTTGCTCTTTATCATAATCTTGAAGATAAAATTGAAACCAATACTGCTTCACCAAGCACACTTGATTTAGAAGTTGGTAATGCCTATATAAGTGGTCAAAATGATAGCACAGTTCGCTTTACTGGCCACCTTGCTGAAATAATTATTTTTCGTTCAGCCCTGTCTGAAGATGAAGCAAAATCTGTTGCTTTATATCTTACTACGAAATATCAAATCAGATAATTATCCCAACCTAATAACCGACCATAGCCCCTGCGAAAATTATATTAATACGCAAATTACCTATGGATTAAAGAAATCAACCTTGATTTACAAAAAAATAAGCTTATTAAAACAGCAAAGTATAGATTTAAATATGAAAAAACTTATATGTATTGTAATTATTATTGCTTGCAAAATATTACCCGCATTTAGCACAAGCACGAATGTGTTTATTTTTGGCGATAGCGATAATGATACTGGCTATTTTAATGCAAGTAATGGTAATTGTAGAACAATAATCTCGAGCAATGATTGTGCCGGTCAATTAAGTGATAGTAGTTATCCAGAAACTACTGGTTTAGTCTCTGGTTATCACTGGGTGGATGTGTTTGCAAATAACTTTGGTACTTCTATTACAAGTGTTGATAGCTCCGCAACAGACACTACAAATAGAGCAACTACTAATGGCGGAAATAATTACTCTGCCTCTGGAGCCCAAATAAATCAAACATCTGGTCAATATGATGGTGTTTGGTCACTTGCAAATCAAGTAGATCGCTATTTGTTAGATTATAATAATCAAGCAGATAAAAATGCATTATATAGCTTTGATGTCACTAATGATTTAAATTTTACCCAAGATTTAACTGCTCTCAATATGACTAACTATATTGATGGCAGCACTACACAAACTTATGGTTATAACAGTGCAGGAACTTCTGCCACTTATACATATTCATCATATGGTGACATTAATAATTTAATTGATGATTATACTGCGCAAGCATTAAAACTAACCAATAATGGTGCTAGATATTTATTAGTAGAAATGGAAATTCTTGCGGCCAATCAAGATCTAGTTAATCAAATAAATTACGATATATATGATGTAAGCTCAGCTCGCTCGAATACTCTACTAGTTTCAGAACAAGGCTATAGCGAAACTTCAGAATATAACAAATCCCTATATGACAATATGAGAAACAATAATGTTAATATTATTCCTTATGATGATGAATCAGTTTTGTTATATATGGTTAATAATTATGCTGATTTTGGCATCTCAGATTATGGCTTAAAAAACTACGCATGCGAATCTGCAGAAAGAGGCCTTACAGCAGCAAATTGCTTTGATAGTAACTACCATGGTAGTGAGTTTGCATCTTTTGCTGAATTAGAAAGAGCAGCATTAACAGAATTTATATTTTCTGATCGAAGTCACAAAGCACCTGCCATGTTAGCAATAGAGGCTCATGTAAAATATAATTTAATTACAGCACCTATACAAATATATATGCTATCTGAATCAAATATACAAAGCCAAAAATCTCTATTATCCTCAATTAATAAACATATTAAAAAACATAATCTCTCTGCAGCTAATAAAAAAAACAAAGTTAACCAAAATCAGGATTATGCACCCCTAAAGCAAAAAAAACTTCAACTTTGGTTAGATAATAATATTAATTATCAAGAATATAACCTTAATAAAACAGGTTTCTCTGATATTGATAGTAATGAATATAGCTTTTCAGCTGGTTTAGACTATAAAATGTCAAGTAACCTAATGACAGGTATTGCCTTAAATACTAGCTTAAAAGATAATAACTATTCATATGATAGAGGTGAGTTTATGCAAAAAAAGATCTCTACTTCCATATATAATCAAGTTAAAAAAAATAATTTCATCCTAAATACTATTGCAAATGTTGCTTTAACTGATCATGAAATTGAGCGTATAGCCAAAATGGGTATTACAAACCAAAAAGTAAAGGCTGATACAACTAGTTATCAAATGTCAGCAATGTTAGAATTATCATATCAATTTCTAAATAAAAATAACACTATTGAAAATTTACCATATGTTAAATTTACCTATATAAATGATAAATTAAAATCATTTACCGAATCTTCAGATGCTAATATCCTAGCATTAAAATATAATGATCTAAAATTAGAATCTAAGGAAATAGAAATAGGTTATAATTTTAGAACTCACTTTAATTTATACCAACCTTACTTTGAAATTTCATATGTAAAAGAATTAGGGGAATTGGAAAATGCTGTAGAAGCTGCTATAACTTCTTCCACAGCTTATGATGATTATTACACTATATATGCGAAAGAAAAAAATGATTCATATATCAAGCTTAAAATTGGTAATAACTTTAAACTTTCTAAAAAAATATCCTTAGATGCTAATTTTGAGACATATTATGGTGATGGTGAAAATATATATAAAAATTATATGTTGAACCTGAATTATTTATTTTAGTTTTTTTGCAACTTCAACAATAAAATCTTCCATATATAAAAAATCATTTAAACCAGCAAGTAAAGCTAAGTCTTTAGTCATTTTGCCTTCTTCTATGGTTTTTATCACCGCTAATTCTAGCTTAGTTGCAAAGTTTTGTAATTCATAATTTTGGTCTAATTTTGCCCTATGTAGTAAGCCCCGACTCCAAGCAAAAATTGAAGCTGTAGGATTTGTCGAAGTTTTATGACCTTTTTGATGCTCTCTATAATGTCTGGTTACTGTGCCATGCGCCGCTTCTGCTTCTACAATAGAACCATCGGCTGAGACTAAAACCGAAGTCATCAAACCTAGAGAGCCAAAACCTTGCGCTAAACTGTCTGATTGCACATCACCATCATAATTTTTACAAGCCCAAACAAAACCACCCGAATTTTTCAAAGCAAATGCCACCATATCATCAATTAAACGATGCTCATAAGTTATATTTTCTTGTGCAAATTTTTCTTTAAATTCATTTATGTAAATTCTTGCAAAAATTTCTACAAATTTGTGATCATAAATTTTTAAAATAGTATCTTTAGTGGATAAATATAAAGGCCATTTTTTACTTAAAGCCTGATTAAAACAACTTCTAGCGAAATCTGTGATAGATTTATCTGTATTAAACATAGACATAGCAATACCAGCACTATCGTTATAACTATGTATTTTTTCTTCCTTTATTGTGCCATCTGGATTTTTTATAGTTAGATATAGTTCTGAGCCTTGCGCAACCTCTGTGTCATAAGCTTTATATTGATCACCAAATGCATGCCTACCAATACATATAGGCTTTGTCCAGCTTGAGACAATTCTTGGAATATTATCAATAATTATTGGCTCTCTAAATACTGTGCCTCCTATAATATTTCTAATCGTGCCATTAGGGGATTTGTGAATATGCTTTAAGTTAAATTCTTTTTGCCTTTGTGGTGTAGCTGTAATTGTAGCGCATTTTATGCCTACACCTATTTCTTTTATTGCATTACCTGCAGCCATGGTAATTTCATCATTAGTTTTATCTCTGTTTTCTATGGCTAAATCAAAATATTCGATAGGTAAATTTAAATATGGCTTTATCAAATTATCTTTGATAATTTGCCACATTACTCTGGCCATTTCATCGCCATCAATCTCCACAATGGGTTTATTTACTACTATCTTTGTCATATTATTTAAGCTCTTGGTTAATTATGTTCTCATTTATAAAATTAGTGATTTCTAGATATAATTCCTCATTTCTAGCTTTAATAATTACATGATTATCAAAGCTTGGCATAATTAATTTTTTACGAGCAGAAGATATTTTATCTAAAATTATTTTGCCACTTTTAGGGTTCACTACTGGATCTTTATCTGCTTGAATAATTAGAGTTGGTGCAATAATATGCTTAAGGTTTTTATTACACTCATTCATCAAATCAGATAATTCTTTTATGCCTTTTAAATAATTCTTACTGTAATTTATTTGCGGGTTTTCTGGCGTATCAACTATAAACTCTTTTTTACCTTTACTACTCTTAAACTTGGTTAATAACTCATTCCAAAAATGTACCGTGGGCACTAAATTAACCCTAATATCATTAAGCTTAATTGCTGCATTAATAGAAATAACTCCATCTATGCTACTACGCTTTTTTGCAGCCAATAATAAAGCTAATAAGCCCCCTGTTGAGAAACCAGCTGACACTACATATTTACATTTCTGCTTCAAGGCAGCATAACCTTTAAAATATGATTTATACCAATCCTCCCATTCTGTATATTTCAAATTAAGTGGTGCTGTTCCATGCCCTTTTAATCTAACCACATAAACATTAAAGCCAGATTCGTATAAATATTGAGCTAAATTTTTCACTTCTTCTGGAGAAGATTTATAACCATGTGACAAGATTATTCCTATTGCTGATTTCTTATTTTCAAGGAAATATGGCTTACCAAATTCTCTGTTCTTGGATTCTGTTGGTGAAAAATATTTCTTATAATCATCAAAATATTCTTTCTGATCACTGCGCAAAATCAAAGCAAAAGCTTTTTCCTTTAATAATTTTTCTGTAAACTTACCATTCTTTTTAAAGATTTTAGTCAGTATGGGGAATTTAACTAATTGATTAACAAACATCTTTAATGTGTTTTCCAATCTAGCTTGATGAAAGCCTAAATCATCATTAAATTTTTTGTGGTTAATATGATATTTTTCATGCTCCTTGGTAATGATTTTTTGTTCTATTGCTAATGCTAAGGTTGAGTCATAGTAATTATTACCATCAGCCATAAAAATCATAGCTAAGTTTTCGTCAACAGAATGGTGTAAAGCAAAAGAATTAAGCTTCTTAATCTGACGCGCATTAACATAAATAAGATCTTTTAACATGTTACGATCTATGTCATTTTTATGCGCATAAAAAAGTGAGCAAGCAAATATGTGATCCATATTAAGCTGCACATTATCATATATAGTTTTCATAAAATTATTAGTTAAACGATAACGATAATAATTTATTAAAAGGTTATTTTTAGTGTCATTACTAACTAATGGTAACTTATCAGTTAACTTTCTTCTGGGTTTAATATAATTATAAATATTTATTGCTTCACCAAATTTAACTTCTATTTCTGCATTAGTAATAATATTACCTTCTATTTCTAATTCTTCTGAAACCCGTTTAGATAAATTTTTAAGAAATCTTTTTGAAATTTTATGTATTGAATTTTGGCCAGGTCTAATAGGAAAGTAATTAATTGTAATTGGCACAATATGTATGTTTTTAGGTGAGATTTTACTATCTTTATTGATAAAATAACTCTCCCTAATAACTTCTATTTCTTGATATTGGTTTAACTCAGATAAATTATATAATTGCTTTTTTATTAATTCTGCCTTGATTGCTAATACCGCAGCTCCTGTTTTCACTTTTCGATGCGAACCATCTGGCATTGTAACTTGATAATAGCCTTTTTTAGTAACCAGCTTATTCTTAACCATAATCCCTTCTGGATATATTAGCCAGTCTGCTTTACCAGTAAGTAAATCACCAATAATTATTTTATTACGATCTACATTATCTGTTGCAATAGTACCCATAGAGGAGAGATACTTTCCCAATGCACCTATAAAAATATTATGATCAGCCAAGGAGCGAACTTTTTTATTTACTAGCCTATCCATCATGTAAGGCAAAATAAAAGTTTCTGCTCTAGTAAAATGATTAGCAACAAAAATAATTGGTGTATCAGGTAAATTTTCGGCACCTGAAATTTTCAAATTAGAATCAAAAATCTTCTCTAAAAACTTCATTACCACACTAGTGGATTTAAAAATAAAACCGGTCATTTAAGTTTCTTTACACCATAGGTTTATTCATTTTGTGACTCAAGTAATCTTTCTGCTCAAAAGAATCCACTTCAACTGCATCTAATTGTAATTTATCTACAGTCTCAAGTTGAGCTTTTTCTGTTGCCGAAATAATTTTCTCTTTTACTGCTTGCTTATATAAATTTTCTGAATTTTTATCTAATTTACCATTGCTGATAGCAATTTTAACTTTCTTATAAATTTTATCAGATTTTTTAAGCTCTCTAAAGCAATGTTCTAATTTAGCTAATTGGTCATTTTGATCTTTGGCAATAAAGACATCACTGGTTAATCTATCCCGTGTTGTACTATCCTCCATTAAGCTTGCTGCTAATTTATGTGA
Source organism: Alphaproteobacteria bacterium (assembly GCA_018667735.1). NCBI lineage: Bacteria > Pseudomonadati > Pseudomonadota > Alphaproteobacteria > Alphaproteobacteria bacterium. The sequence continues at coordinate 16,224 of JABIRX010000035.1, forward strand.
CAACTCGTCATTCTTAACTTGTGCAATAGGGTTAATACGATTATAAAAACCGCCAAAAACTCTGTAAATAAAACCTAATGGGCCCTTACATAAATTTCTAAAAATATCTGTAAAAGCAACTTGTATTTCTGAAAGGCAATATTCCATAGACCAAATAAAATAAGCTTTATCTTCATTTTTCTTTCCTTCAGCCACAAATCTTCGCATTACAGAAGAGGCTAAATACATGTTAGATAATATATCGCCAAAGCGACCATTTAATTTCTCTTTACGCTTAATATTACCACCATATATAGCAAGAGCAACATCTGCCAAATAAGCAAAGCTCGCAGAAGCCCAGGCAAGTCTAGCTTCATATCGACCAACTAAGCCAGTTGATTTTGGGCTATATAGATAACCTCTAGATAAACTTAAAATTACTGATCTAATTTTATTTCTAAATAAATGGCCAATATGTCTAAAAAAATTATCGTCAAATTTAGCCAAATCTCCTGACATTAAAGCCTTCATTTCATTATATGAGTATGGATGACATCTAATTGCTCCTTGCCCAAAATGTATAAGGCTTCTAGTCATAATATTTGCACCTTCAACTGTAATAGCAATTGGTGTACCAAAATAAGCATGGGCTAATAAGTTTCTAGGTCCTCTACAAATAGCAGCGCCACCTAAAATATCCATACCATGATTTACAATATCCCTAAATCTCTCTGTATGGTGATATTTTACAATTGCATTTGCAACAGCTGGCCTATTACCATTATCTATGCTAGTTGCTGTAAAAATTCTAGCTGCATCTAACATATATGTTAAACCAGCTATCTCGGACATTGGCTCTTCAATACCTTCAAACTTACCAATAGGCAAGCCAAATTGTCTCCTGATATAAGCATAATCACCAACTATTCTAGCAATCATTTTTGCACCACCAGTACTAGTTGCGGGTAAAGAAATACCTCTACCAATTGAAAGGCACTCCATAAGCATTTTCCAACCCTCTCCAATTTGCTGCTCACCACCAATTATATCAGCTAAATCTATTATTACATCTTCACCTATTAATGTGGCATTCACAAAAGGCACTGATAATGGATCATGTCTTCTTATGGTAATTTCTTTTTTGTTACTTTTAATTAAAGCACAGCTAATACCAAGATCTTTGCCCCTACCAAGTAAATTTTTAGGATCCCTTATTCTAAAAGCAAGTCCTATAATGGTTGCAACTGCTCCTAAAGTTATATAACGCTTACGAAAATTTAATTTTAATTTTATTTTACCATTTTTATCTTTAATTACTTCACCTTCTGAAATAATAGAAGTTGCATCACTGCCAGCTTGTGGCTCAGTTAAACCAAAACATGGAATCTCTTCTCCATTGGCCAGCTTAGGTAACAAATTATCTTTCTGCTTTTTTGTACCATAACGCAATAGCAATTCAGCAGGACCAAGCGAGTTAGGTACCATCACAGTTATAGCTAACACTTGTGACCTAGTAGCCAATTTAGCAACCACAGCCGAATGTCCTAAAGCGCTAAAACCTAAACCACCATATTTTTTAGGTATAATCATACCAAAAAACTTCTCTTTCTTTAAATATGACCAACTTTCTTTAGTTAAATCTCTATCACTAAAAACTTGCCAATCATTTGTCATAGCGCAGATTTCTTCAACTTGATTCTCCATAAATGATTTCTCTGTTTTAGTTAAATCATTATAAGGCTCACTCAATATTCTTTTAAAATCAGGGCGACCAGAAAATAGCTCAGATTCAATCCAGGTGGTTCCAGCTTGTAAAGCTATTTCCTCAGTTTCAGAAATTTTAGGCAGCATGCCTAATTTTTTTATTAGCTTAACTAGAAAACTAGAAATAACATATCTTCTTATTGGCTTTAACAAAAAAATTAAAGATACCCCTACATAAACTAGCAAAAAGGTTAAATTAAAACTAACCCCAACCAAATAAAATAAGCCAAGAAAGAAAAAAGTCAGCAATGAAGCTCCTTTATAGCCAAAATATAAAAATATCACTCCGCAAATAATATTTAAGAACCTATGATCAATAGCTTGCAATAATTCCAACATATACACCTCAATTATAAAATTTAGTTTGCTCTTTTTTCATCTTAAGTAATAAATTAGCAGGGCTAAATTTATCACCATACTGATCACTTAGCTTATTTAATTTATCAATTAAATCAGCTATAGATAATTTGTCAGCATATCTCAACAAGCCACCCCTAAAAGCAGGAAAGCCTGTACCCATAATCATGGCCATATCCAAATATTCTGCTGAATCAACAACTTTCTCTTCTAAACATCTAGCCGCCTCATTAATCATTACCAAAATAAGTCGATCTTGTATTTCACCATCTGTAATTTCATTTTTGTTACATAAAGAATTAATAGCAAAGTTACATGTTACTTTTTTACCTTGATATAGATATATGCCCGCGCCTGATTTTTTACCTAATAATTTTTTGTTATTGTAAAGCTGATCTATTAATTTAGATACTAACATCCTTTGGCCATAAGCATCTTCTAGAATTTTGGCTACTTTATAACCAACATCTAGACCTACCGTATCAGCTAGGATAAAAGGACCCATCGGCATACCAAATTTCTCAATGACATTATCAATTCTTTTTGCATCTCCAATTTCTTGCAAGATATAAAATGCCTCATTTATGTAAGTTAATAATATTCTATTTACTAAAAAACCGGCGCAATCTGCTACCACTATTGGAGTTTTCTTAGCCCTTTTTGCTAATTTAACTACTGAAGCTATAGTTTCTTTGTTAGTTTTTTTACCAGCTATAATCTCGACTAATGGCATTTTATTAACTGGATTGAAAAAATGCAAACCAATAAATCTCTCTGGATATTTTAGATCTTTAGCCATTTCAGTAATTGAAATAGAGGAAGTATTTGAAGCAATTATACATTTCTTATCGACATTTTTCTCAATCTCCAAGGCAACCATTTTTTTTATGTCAAGATTCTCAATCACCGCCTCACTAACAATATCACAAGACTTAAAACCAACCATTTCTGTTGTTGCCGAAATTAAAGCTAATTTATTGGTAATTTGATTTTTATTATATTTTCTAATTTTCAATAATTGCCGATATATTTTGTTAACTTGTTTAAAACCAAGAGCTAATGCGTTTGTGGTAATATCCCTCATTCTAACTGGAATATCTATGTTAGAATATAGCCAAGCAATTCCACCGCCCATAACACCTGCTCCAACTACAGCAGCCCGCTTAATTTCAATTTCTGCTATTTTTTGCTTAACTCCATTATCTTTTTTGATTTTTTCATTAGTATAATATAAAGAAATTAAATTTTTACAGATGTCTCCAGTTACAAGCTTAGCAAAAGACTCTAACTCCATATCGAGCCCTTTAGTTAAAGATTCATTGTAGCTATTAGCGACCAATTTTAACGCAGCTAAAGGTGCTGGGTAATGTCCTTTAGTTTTCTTTATAATGTTTTTTTTTGCCTTCTCAAAAATAATGTCATCAAATAAATTTACTTTTTCAATAAAAGGTCTTGTGGCCCTTCTCTTTATTAACTTATCCCGATAATTAGAGCTTAATATGTTTTTCACAAAAGAATTTATATTGCTTTCTGCAAACTCTTCAGGAAAATAATCATCTATCAAGCCTATTTTATAAGCTTTTTTATAATTTACCGCTTTGCCAGTTAAAATCATGGGTAATGACTTTATTATGCCAATTAACCGAGGTAATCTTTGTGTACCTCCAAAGCCAGGTATGATTCCCAAATTAACTTCTGGCAAACCTATTTGCACCTTAGCTGAAGCTGCAGCTATTCTAAAATCACATGCTAAAGCTAATTCAGTACCACCGCCTAAAGACGAACCATTAATATAAGCTAAAGTTATACATTTTAAATTAGCCAAATTAGTCAAAATATCTTGACCCTGCTTTACTATCTTTAAAGCATCTTCCTCTGAATTTATGCTTTTTATCTCATTTATGTCAGCACCTGCAATAAAATTATCTTCCTTAGCGCTCCTAAAAATCAGCAATTTTATATCTTTATTCTTTGCAATTTCATCGATTAGTTGATTCAGCTCTAATAATATATCTGATCTCAAAATATTAACCTTACTTTCGGGTAAAGAAAAAGTTAAAGTTGCTATACCATCTTGCTTTATAGCTAATTTAAAAGCAGTTTTTATCGTCATTTATTTTGCCTCCAATAATATTGCAGCTCCTTGCCCACCTCCTACACAGAGTGAGGCAATCGCTGTTTGTTTATTTCTTCTTTGTAGTTCACGCAAGCTATGAATAATAATTCTAGTCCCAGTCATGCCAACTGGATGACCCAATGCTACAGAGCCACCATTAACATTTAAAATATCATCTGCTATCAAGCCTAGTTTATCTTTTAAACCTAATTTATCTTGGCAATATTTTTTTGAATCCAAAGCTAATTGACAAGCTATTACCTGCACTGCAAAAGCCTCATTTATTTCAAATAAATCTATCTCTTTTAAGGATTTCTTTTGTTTAGTTAATATTTTAGCAATCGCATGCGCAGGGCCAAGACCCATTCTTGATGGGTCTAAGCCAGTATATGTAAAATCGCTAATGTAACCAAGTGGTTTTACACCTAATGATTTTGCTTTTTGCTCTGACACCAAAATCAAAGCTGCAGCACCATCTGTTATTTGCGATGAATTTCCAGCTGTAACTGTGCCATTTTTACGATCAAAGAATGGTTTTAATTTACTTAAGTCTTTAATATTTTGTTTAACTCTTATGCCCTCATCATGCTCTAACATTACTTCTTTATTTTGCAGGGGAAAAGCTATAATCTCTTCAGCGAAAAAACCTTTTTTAGCTGCTAATGCTGCTTTTTGATGACTTGCTAAAGCGTATAAATCTTGCTCATTACGCAAAATATTAAAATCCCTTGCCAAATTTTCAGCAGTTAAGCCCATGATTAGATTGCAAACTGGATCAGTCAAACCTTGTTTCAAACCAATTATAGGCTTTAAAAACCTTAACCTAAATTGCAATAATTGTGCCAATTTAGCAGAAAAACTTTTAGCACGCATCATTTTCTCTAGAAAGCTTTTCATATCCTTGTGATAGAGTAAGGGAACATTGCTCATAGATTCAACACCACCTGCTAAAATAATCTCAGCTTCATTTGCTTTTATTTTACAAATAGCATTGGTAACCGCCTCCATGCCTGAAGCACAATTACGATGCACAGTGAAAGCTGGAACCTCATATTCAATGCCAGCTCTTAAGGCTATGACCCTAGCAATATTTGCCGCATGCGCTGGTTGCGCTACATTACCAATTATTACCTCTGATAAATCTCTGGCTTTACCATAATCTAGAAAACGCTCATAGATTTCTTTTACGATATAACTACCTAAAACATCTGCCTCAACATGTGCAAGAGAACCGCCCATTTTACCCATTGGGGTTCTATAGCCTTCTAAAACCGCAATACGCTCGCCTTTATTCATATAATTTAAATTTTTTTTATTTATTAAACTAGTTATAATTGTAACTTTTTTCTAATATTTTGGCAAGCTATCTTTACAACCTTATTGGTAAATCTTTTCTATTTGCTTGCTATAATTCTCCATAATTTTATAACGCCTCAACTTCATAGATGGGGTCATTTCACCGTTAGAGATTGTAGCCTCATTTTTTGCCAAAATAAATCTTTGAATTTTCTCCCAGTGATTAAAATTTTTGTTAACCTTATCTATTTCAGCAGAAAAATATTCATCTAAAGCTTTTAAATTTAACTTCTGCTCTTTTACTAATTTATAATCAGGAAAGATAATTGCAGAAACAAACTTTTTACCATCAGCTATAACCAAAGCATTATCGGCTAGGCTGATTTGCTTTAATTTATTTTCTAAAATAATAGTAGGTACATATTTTCCATTTGAAGTTTTTTGCAACTCTTTAATTCTACCTGTTATAAATAAAAAACCCTCATCATCTAAATGGCCCATATCACCAGTATAAAGCCACTTATTTTTAAGCACATCATCTGTTGCTTTACTATCATTGTAATAAGAATGCATTATATTTGGACCTTTAGCTAAAATTTCCCCTGACTCAGAAATTTTCACTTCAACGGATGGAAACACCTTACCAACTGACGCAAATTTATATGCATTTGGCGCATTTGCAGCAATGACTGGTGCGGCTTCTGTCAAACCATAACCCTCCATTATTGGTAGACCAACATTGGTAAAAAAACGATTAATATCAGTATCTAACGCAGCACCACCACTTATCATTAACCTAATATTACCACCCATAACTTTAAGTAACCTATTATAAATTAGCTTTTGAAAAAGCCTTTTCACTGGTATTTTGGGTGCAATATTAATAGCTATATTTTTAGCATACCACAAAGCTGGAACGGCTATAATCTTTTTTGCAAATGGTGCATCTGCAATTTTTAAGTTTATTTTACCATAAATTTTTTCAAGCAATCTTGGTACCGTAGTTAAAACTGTAGGCTTTACCTCTTGTAATAAATTTGCAACATTTAATACATCATCCGCAAAATAAATTGACAGATTTTTACTTAAATAAAAATACATGACCATGCGTTCAAAAATATGCGCAAGGGGAAGATAGCTTAACACCACGTCATCTTTAGTTAATGTAAAAGTCTTTGCGGTATCCTTAATTTGGCTAATTAAGTTTCTTTGCGTTAAGACAACACCTTTTGGTTTACCAGTGCTACCACTTGTGTAAATAATAGTTGCAATATCATCAGCTTTAATATGTTTAGCGAATTGGTTAAAATTTAACTCATAATGTTTTTCACTATTCATTAAATCACTAAGGTTTCTTGCCTTTTCTTGCCTTATTTTAAAGTCATGTGTGATTATACATTCAAAGTTTTTTACATGAGGTTTTAAAATTTGCCATTTATTACTACCTATAACAAAAGCGTATTTGGCCTGACAATCCTGCAGCTGATATTTTAAATTTTCATCCGCTATATTAGTAAACATGGGCACTGATATTGCCCCAACTAACTGGCAAGCTAAATCACAAACTAGCCAATATGGTGATGAATCGCTAAATATAGCAATTTTATCACCTTTTTTTACACCAAGCTTTTTAAGGTTTTTAGCTAAGATAAAGGTTTTTGTTAGAAATATTTTGGTAGAATGTGATACCCAATCACCGTTATTTAAAAAGTTAGTAAAATTCTTATTAGATTCTTGCCAAGATAAATAAACTAATAAATCAGCAAGAGTAGTTAATTCAGAAAATTTTAATTTCATTACAACACCTATAAGTAATATTCTATTTTACTTATTTATACTAGAAGGTGCAATTATTATTTTGTTGTGCACAACCTAATATTGTGTTATGCTGTGTAAAACTTTAGGTGTAACATGAGAATTAATAGCTATTTACGTATTTTAGAAGACCAATATAATGCTTGGCATAAAGCTGATGAACAAGAAAGATCCAGACAGTTAAATTACATTTTACCAGTAATACAAACTATTAGTCTGATGAATTTTATGTTACCATTTAGTGAGCAATCTTTGCATGTGGAATTTGGGGTTAAGTTTAATAAGATTTTAACAGAGTTTGAAAGTAGCTTTTTGAAATTAAGCCAAATAACTGAAAGAACTCTTCAAACACAAAGCTCTGATTTCTCAAAACCTACATTCGCAAAATTACAAAATTTAACGATATTAAATGAAGAAGAGTTACATAGCTTAAGAAGCAACATTAGAGCTAAAGAACTAAAATATGAAAATGCTCATTTAAAAGTAGCATTTAATTATGGCAGTTTTTTTAAAATTGCACTTGCTAACCTAGAACAAGCTAATGCTATATCATTAGCTGCTAAAATTAAAGATGCTTTTCAAGAGGGTGACATTAGTGCATTACTTGCATTAGCAGCCACATTTCCCTTAGAAGCAAATGCTCCACATCTTCCTTTAGATGACCTCGAAAATCATGCCTTGCTCAATCAAATCAGTAATTTTACCCGTAACCCATCTTTGTTATTAAATGATAGTGAGATTTTAAAATTAGAAAAAACAGAAGAAATAGCAAAAACAACTCATAAAGCTTTATCTGCTGATGAATCTAGAAGTGAACTTACACTTAGTGAACAATTGGCAGCTAGCAAAACACCCACTTTAGATAGTCATATTCTAGAAACTACCATTGGTTTAGAAACTGAATTTTTACTCAAAGATATAAGTGGTGCTAAGAGAGACTCAGCAGCATATACTAAAAGAGCAGAAAATATAATTTTAAAGAAAACTCTAGCTGATGTAAATGCAAGGCGTAATATGCAAAGTAAATATGGCAAAGAACCATCTCTACCCCAGCTCAGCAGTTTAACTAAGCTTCTACATCCTCTAACAACAGCAGAAATAGCAGAAATTATTACTACAAAAGAAGAGCTAGCAGAAATAATTTCTTTTATAGAAGAAAAAGGAATAACTCCAGATGATAGATTACGCGAAGCCATTGCTAATATGACAAATGAAGAAATATATTTTTTCCATTTGTTATTTCGCGAAGGAAAATCTTTTAAATTTATTTTTGATGGTATAAATGATGGCGAAACTTTAGATCTTGATTTAAATAGAGCCTGTGACTTAATCACACAAAATATGTGGCATGAAAAAACCTTAGATATGATTAGGGCATCGGAACTCAGCATTGGTCCATTTAAAGCAAGTGATTATAAAGAAATAGTAAGACATGTAAAACAAATGGAAGATGTTGCAGCGAAATGCTCTTTAGCTTTAGTAAAACCAAATGTACAAATAAATTTTTCTGGCACAAAGCACGGCCATAATATTTTATTACCAGAAGTTACAAAAGCACAAATAACAAAAATAACAATTCCAGCTATTGGTAGGGAATTCATCAAGCTTTTACAAGATTCATTGATTTTAACAGCACAGCAAAACCCACATCTACTAAGATGTGATTATGTTGATGCAGCTTTAGACCGAAAGAAAGGCTTGCAAACAGAGCTAGAGGGCACTGAATATTTTAGAGTGGCAGAAGATGAAGCAGCTTTTTTAAGCCATAAAAGATTAGCGGCAAAAAATGTTACTTTAAGACTATCTAAATTTTCGCCAGACACAGCAGTAATAGAAGTTAGATTAGTTGGCAACAATCCTCATTTCGCCCAATATAATGATGCTGTATTATTAAATGAAAAGCCAGGTCTTACCGATGTTTTAGTTAGTTTATTGCCAAGTTTTTATCAGCAATTAAATCAAGTAACTTTAACAAATATAGGGCAGTCATGTGAAATAAAGCCTGATGGTTCAATAGAGGGTCTTGAACGAAAAGACCTTGCAAATAAAACTGTAGCATTTGAACAAGCCAAAATAACAGCTCCAAGCTGGCAGCAAAGAGTTCTTCAAGCAACAGTGCCAGCGCAAGCTGAGTTAAATTGGTCTATGAGGCTAAAGCAGGGGCAAACTCTAGGTAAGTCAGCAATGCTCTAAATATTACCAAAACCTAATTGACTAAATAGCATAAACACAGCTAATTATGATCTAACTTATAGCAAAAAAGAGCTGATAAAAATATTAGTTGCTAGTATAATTTAACCATTTAGTCAGCTATTTTTTATTCTTATGCTCGCGCTAAATCAATTTCTTAAAACACCAAAGTCATCTAGCGCACAAACTATAATAAGCAAAAGCAACATGATAACTAAACAGACAAAATTTAGCTAATTTTAAATAACTTTACCTCTAAAGTTATTGGTATATATTTAGCAAAATTTTTAATATATATTATGTCCTTAAAATGTGGTATTGTCGGCTTACCAAATGTAGGTAAATCAACTTTATTTAATGCATTAACTGCAACACAAGCAGCAGAAGCAGCTAATTTTCCTTTTTGCACCATCGAACCAAATACTGGTATAGTAAATGTGCCTGATGAAAGGTTAAAACAAGTTGCAAATTTAGCTAACTCTGCAAAAACTATTCCTAACATTCTAGAATTTGTTGATATTGCAGGATTGGTTGCTGGAGCTTCTAAAGGAGAGGGTTTAGGTAATAAATTTTTAGCAAATATACGCGAAACTGATGCTATAATTCATGTAGTTAGATGCTTCGAAGATGATGATGTTACCCATGTGTCTGGTTCTGTAGATAGCTTAAGGGATATTGAAATTATTGAGACTGAACTTATGCTAGCTGACTTAGAATCACTTACTAAACGCATACCAAATTTAGAGAAAAAAGCTAAAAATAACAAGGAACTACAACAAGAATTAAATATAGCTAAAGAAATCATGCAGCTTTTAGAGGAGGGGCAACCAGCAAGAAATTTTAAGCCAAAAGCTGAAGAACAAAAAACATTTAAACAATTACAATTATTAACAAGTAAAAAGTTACTCTATGTTTGTAATGTTGCTGAAGATGAAGTAAATGATGGCAATAGTGAAAGTAAAAGAATATTTGCATATGCTAAAGCTAATAATAGCTCTGCTGTAAATATTTCTGCAAAAATAGAAGCAGAGATAGCAACCTTAGAAACAGAAGCTGAGAAGCTTGAGTTTCTTGAATCCTTAGATTTAAGCGAGACTGGCTTAGCAAGAATTATCAAAGCAAGTTATAATTTATTAGATTTAATGACCTTTTTTACTGCAGGACCACAAGAAGCTAGAGCATGGACTTTAAAATCAGGGTCTTTAGCCCCCCAAGCAGCTGGAGTAATTCATACAGATTTCGAAAAAGGCTTTATCAAA
>JABIRX010000036.1 GCA_018667735.1 Alphaproteobacteria bacterium
CAAAAAAAACTAGGCTAAAAGCCTAGTTTGGTACATTTAAGATTAACTGTGTTAATTATAACATAAAATCTACAACCGCACAACTATTAGCAACATTTAAATTAAAATTTAATTTATCACAAAAAAAACTAGGCTAAAAGCCTAGTTTTAAATAATATCTGAAGAACTACTATAACCATAGAACAAAACTACAACTATGCAACCATAAGTTGAGTTTTAATTGGAGGTTATTTTTCTAGAAACTTAGCAATTAGCAAGATTAATCTATAACATTTTAATATAAACATTATATTCATAATGGAACTGCGTATAAACTGGGATTTTATAGAACTAAGTAGGCCAAATGCCTACTTAATTCAGAGGAGAGAGATATGATATGTTTTATAATGGTAACATAGGAATTAATAATATACAACCCCTAGTTGCATTTTTATCATGGCTAAAATAAAAATGTTAAAATACATTCTTCGTCTCCATCTAATGTATTATATTCATCACTTAACAAACATTCTGTACTATAATTTGCTGACCCACTACTCACGCTTGTAGATGGGTCGATTTGTCCACCTACTGATCTAATACTACCGTTAACTGGGCTGCCATCATCTAGCTTTAAATCTAAAAACTCTGCATTTCTTGGTATTAATATACTTCCTACGCATGCATTATCATACCATCTTGTGCCTAGGGTAATATTATTCATACCAGTTATTATTCCCATATCAGAGCCTATCCCTAAACCTCCTACAAAATTAAAACATGCAGATGAGTGATACTGGCTAGCTAAAGAATTAACTCCAGCTTCTGATCCATTCCCTCCATCTAACATCAAGCCATTATAATTTCCATCTATGACCTCTGCTTTTTGCATATGTAGCCAAGCATAAGAATTTTCTGAGCTATATTCTACTAAATTATCTGAATCTCCATCTGTAACATCACTAAAAAATGCTGTGGCATTAGAAAAATCGCCAGGATAAGCTTCATATGAGGCAAAAAAAGTATTTATAGCAGATTTAAGTGACTCTGTTTCCTGAATTACTTTTCTTAATTTGCTATTTGCGATTAATTTAGAGCTTCCAGAGACTGTTGCAACTAATAAACCTATTACTATCAATACTATTGATAGCTCAACTAAACTAAACCCAGACTTTTTCATTTTTTTCTAATTTAACTTACTTTTTTATAAATATCGCCACCTTCTTCTTTAAACTTTGCTGACATATCTTTTAAACCTTTTTTAATCTCAGCTTGACTAAGAGCTTGATTATGTTTTCTTGCATAATCTCTAACTTCTTCTGAAATTTTCATAGAACAAAATTTAGGTCCACACATAGAGCAGAAATGAGCTAATTTTGCTCCATCAGCAGGTAAAGTTTCATCATGATAAGAGCGTGCTAATTCTGGGTCTAAAGCTAGATTAAACTGATCCTCCCAACGAAATTCAAATCTTGCTTTGGATAGTTCGTCATCTCGTAATTGTGCTGCGGGGTGACCTTTGGCTAAGTCAGCCGCGTGCGCTGCGATTTTATAGGTTACTACTCCTGTTCTAACATCGTCTTTATTGGGCAAACCTAAATGTTCTTTAGGCGTAACATAACAAAGCATTGCTGTACCATACCAACCAATTTGCGCTGCACCAATAGCAGAAGTTATATGATCATAAGCAGGAGCTATATCAGTAGTTAAGGGACCCAATGTATAAAAAGGTGCTTCTTTACAGTATTTTAACTGCTTATCCATATTTTCTTTAATTAAATGCATAGGAACATGCCCAGGACCCTCAATCATAACCTGACAGTCATTTTTAAGCGCAATATCTGTTAATTCCCCTAAAGTTTCCAATTCGGCAAATTGAGCTGCATCATTTGCGTCTGCAATAGAACCGGGCCTCAAACCATCTCCAAGTGAAAAGCTTACATCATAACTTTTCATTATTTTGCATATTTCTTCAAAATGCGTATAAAGAAAATTTTCGCTATGATGTGCTAAGCACCACTTAGCCATAATAGAACCTCCACGCGACACAATTCCTGTCACTCTTTTTTCAGTAAGATGAATATATTTTAATCTAACACCTGCATGAATGGTAAAATAATCAACACCTTGTTCTGCCTGCTCTATTAAAGTGTCTCGGTAAACCTCCCAGCTTAAATCCTCAACCACACCATCTACTTTTTCTAAGGCTTGATATATTGGAACTGTACCTACTGGCACAGCAGAATTTCTAATAATCCACTCTCTTATAGAATGAATATCTTTACCTGTTGATAAATCCATAATATTATCAGCACCCCATCTAGTTGCCCACACCATTTTTTCCACCTCTTCTTTAGCAGAAGATAAAATAGCAGAATTACCAATATTTGCATTTATCTTAACTAAAAAATTCTTACCAATAATCATTGGCTCAGCTTCTGGGTGATTGATATTAGCTGGAATTATGGCTCTACCTTCCGCGATTTCTTTTCTTACAAACTCTCCATCTATTAAATTTGGAAATTTAGCAGAAAAAGGCTCTCCACCTTGACTAAATTCAGATTTAACAGCTTCTGTTCTACCTAAATTCTCTCTAATTGCTACATATTCCATTTCTTTGGTTATTATACCAGCTTTTGCATAAGCTAATTGTGTAACTGCTAGATTTTTTTTTGCTTTTAAAACTTCTATCTTATCTCTTTTGAAACGCTCTATTTTAGAGATGTGGCTCAGCGAAACTCCATCATCTTTTGGATTATACGCTCTTCCCTGAATAGTTTCAACATCACCTCTTTCTTTAACCCATTTTGCTCTGATGGGGTTAATACCTTCTCGAATATCAATTTTTGCTGTTTCATCAGTATAAGGGCCTGAAGTATCATATACATTGAAGTTTCTAGGAGAATCTTTTTGATCAATTGCAATTTGTCTTAAAGCTACTTTAACATCAGGAAATTTACTACTAGTAACATAATGTTTTTTAGAATTAGGAAATTGTTTTGGTGCAATGTTATTTGCTGAGAAATTTTTATCGGTCATATTTAAATATTTTAATCTTGCTTATTTTAATGCCAAATTGTTCAAATTACCACCGCAATTTAAAAATAAATTACTTAATCATTTTGCAAAGCCAATTTAAAACTCTTTTTGGCTAAGAGGTATAAAAGGGGAAGTAAAGCTAAATTAAGCAAAAACATATATTCTAAGTAATTTATAACTTTAGTTGGATCATTGGATAAAAAGATATTTTTTAAAGTTGCCATAATAAATATAATTTCTGGAATAAGTAAGGGTAAAACTATGATATAAATCAGAAATGCTTTATAATTAGCTATTTTAAAAGTAAATATACTACCTAAAAAGCAAAATGCTGAAATTAAAGGCAGCATGGCACCAGTAATAAAAACAAATGTTTTTATCTCAATAAAATTCAATGCTAAACTATATAAAATTAAAGGCGAAGTAAGTAATAAAAAATAGACAAAAATTAAAAAACTAAAATATTTAGCTAAAATAATCTTATCTAAATCTCTATCATACAGATATAATTGCTCTAATACTCCATCTTTGAAATCTTCTTTTAAATTTTTCTCAACTATCATTAAAATTGCTAAAATCAAAATAGTTAGAATAATTCCTGCCGCATAGATTTTTTGTTCTGAAAAATCAAAATCAACAGCAAAAACAAAAATAGTTGCAGTAATAATAAAGAAGAAAAGATTAAATATTAAATCTTGAAACTGCTTTAATTGTTTTTTTAGTTCAAATAAGAGCATAATTTTATTTATAATCAGCGATAGAAAAATTTAAAACATCCATAAAATTATTTTTTTTATGTGAGGTTAAAATTACAATACCACCATCATTTACTTTGGCTGAAATTAAGTGCTGTAATTTTTGTTTATTCATTTCATCTAGGTTACTAAAAGGCTCATCTAAAAGCCATATTTTTCCTGGATTTACCATTAATTTGGCTAAAGATACTAATCTTTTTTGGCCAGCTGAAAGACTGTAAATATTTTTATTTTGCAAATCATGCAAATTAAAGTAACTAAGAGCTGCATTAATTAAAGTTTCATTGTGACTTAATTTTGCCCACAAGCTAATATTTTCGTTTACGCTAAAATATTCTTTTAATGCATTTTTATGACCTAAATATCTAATTTCTTCATATGGCTTTGGTACATCATAAATTATTTTACCACTATCAAATTCTTTTAACCCAGCTAATACTCGTAAAAGAGTGGTCTTACCCGAGCCATTGACACCATGTAAATTTACAATCGCTCCACCTAAAAAACTTACTGATAGGTTCTGACATAAGGTCAAATCGCCTTGTAATATTGAAACATTTTCAAGTGAAAGCATAAGTTAACGATAAAAGCTCTAGCAAAAAACAATTAAATTGACTATACTAATATTAAGAACACTAGCATAAAAAATCATGATAGATCAAAAATTAATTTCTTCACTAAAAATAAATAAAAAAGAATATTTTTATTTAGATTTTAACAAAGTTTCAACCAACTACAACTTGGAAACAGACAAATTACCTATAACTTTAAGAATATTATTAGAAAATTCACTCAGAAATGTAAAAAAAACAGAAGAGACTGAACTAATAATAAGCAAATTTAAAGATTGGCTAGAAAAAGCTCATAATCCTGAAGAGATCCTTTATTATCCTTCACGAATTTTAATGCAAGATTTCACTGGCGTACCAGCCGTAGTTGATTTAGCTGCTATGCGTTATGCAGTAAACAAAAACGGTGCTAATCCTAAAAAAATAAACCCTATCTCGCCAGTAGATCTAGTTATTGATCATTCTATACAGGTTGATAAATATGGAACTGCCACATCACTAGAGCAAAATACAGAGTTAGAAATTCAGCGAAATTATGAGCGATATGAGTTCTTAAAATGGGGTCAAACAGCTTTTGATAATTTTAGAGCTGTACCACCTGGAACTGGTATTTGTCATCAGGTAAATTTAGAATATTTAGCACCAGTTATTGGCACCAGGGAAATTTCAGGAAAAGATTATCTTATTCCAGACACTTTAGTAGGTACAGACTCACATACTACGATGATAAATGGTATTGGTGTACTTGGCTGGGGTGTTGGCGGAATAGAAGCAGAGGCAGCCATGCTGGGTAAAGCCATATCAATGTTAATTCCAGATGTAGTAGGTTTTAAATTAACTGGAAAATTAGCAGAAGGTATAACAGCAACTGATTTAGTTTTAACAATAACACAAAAATTACGTGAAACCGGCGTAGTTGGCAAATTTGTTGAATTTTACGGCGATGCTTTAGATAATTTATCCGTTGCAGATCGCGCAACAATTGCGAACATGTCTCCTGAATTTGGTTCCACCTGTGGTTATTTTCCAATAGATGATAAAACTTTAGCTTATTTATATTTAAGTGGCAGGTCGGAAGAGCAAATTGAACTAGTAAAAGAATATGCTAAAATAAACCATTTATGGCGTAGTGATCAGGTTCAAAAATATAGCAATAGCATAGAGTTAGATTTAAACATAGTTGAAGCAAGTTTAGCTGGACCAAAAAGACCACAAGATTTGGTTAAATTAAGTGATATAAGCAACAACTTTAAAACTAATGCTGGGGCAATAAATTTTACGCAGAAATTCCCAGTTAAAGAGCATAATTATGAATTACAAAATGGTAATATTGTAATTGCTGCTATAACTTCATGCACTAATACATCTAATCCATCTGTAATGCTTGCAGCTGGCTTAGTTGCGAAAAAAGCTTTAGAAAAAGGTTTAAAACCAAAACCTTATGTTAAAACTTCTTTAGGGCCAGGTTCGCAAGTAGTTGCAGCATATTACAAAAAATCAGGCTTACAAAAATACCTTGATGAATTTGGCTTCAATATAGTAGGTTTTGGTTGCACTACTTGTATTGGTAATTCTGGGCCCTTAAAAGCTGAAATAGAAGAAACCATTAAAAATGATAATTTGCATGTAGCTTCTATATTATCAGGTAATAGGAATTTTGAGGGAAGAGTTCACCCTTTAACTAAGTCTAATTATTTAGCCTCCCCTCCTCTTATTGTGGCTTATAGTATTTTGGGCACCGTAACAAAAGATATTACTACAGAATCACTAGGTACTGACCAAGATGGAAATGAAGTATATTTGCGTGATATTTGGCCAAGTAATCAAGAAATTAGTGAAGCGGTTAGTTCTTGCGTTACAAGAGAAATGTTTATTGAAAAATATCAATCTGTATTTGATGGCGAAGCTGGCTGGCAAGCAATTAAAGTCAAAGACAGTGAAACTTATGAATGGAATGAAAATAGCACCTACATTCAAAACCCACCATTTTTTGAACATAATCAAAAACTGACTAATATTAATAATGCTAATATTTTAGCTTTATTTGGTGATTCAATCACTACAGATCATATTTCACCTGCAGGTGCTATTGCAGGAAATAGCCCAGCAGCTGAGTATCTAGCTCTAAATGGCATAGCACCACAAGATTTTAATTCTTATGGCTCGAGAAGAGGTAATCATGAAGTTATGATGCGCGGTACTTTTGCAAATATCAGAATTAAAAATGAAATGATGCAAGGCAAAGAAGGTGGTTACACAGTTTTTGCGGGCAGTGAAACCAACATATATGACGCTGCTATGCAACATAAATTAAACAACACCCCTTTAGTTATTGTAGCTGGCAAAGAATATGGTACAGGTTCGTCGAGGGACTGGGCGGCGAAAGGCACATTTTTACTTGGGGTTAAAGCGGTTATTGCTGAAAGTTTTGAACGAATACATCGTTCAAATTTGGTTGGTATGGCTGTGTTACCTCTAATGTTTCAAGATAATGTGAATCGCAAATCACTAAAATTAAATGGCAGCGAAACTATAACTATTACTGATTTAGATAAAATCACTCCACTTGGCGAAGTTGTAGCATTAATAAAATATCAAAATGGTGTTGAAACTGAGATAAAGTTAACGGTAAGAATTGACACACCATATGAGATGGAAAACTTTGTTAATGGTGGCGTTTTAAATTCTGTAGTTAAGCAATTTTCGGCAAAATAATTTTATAATTAGCTAAATTATTTTTAACAGGTGCGAAGCTTTTGCGATGATGCAAAGTTATGCCATGTTTTTCTATTGCGTTGAGATGGGCTTTAGTGCCATAGCCTGAGTTGCTGTGCCAATCATATTGTGGATATTCTTGTGCTAAATCGTACATAATTTTATCTCTAATTACTTTAGCAATAATTGATGCAGCAGCTATTGAGTTAGAAATATTATCACCTTTTACTACTGGTGTTACATTCTCTTTATTAAGCATTTTGTGATTTCCATCAACAAGATAATGATTTGGCTTAATTTCCAATCTATTTATCGCATTTGACATCGCTTTTTTAGTAGCATTAAAAATATTTAATTGATCCACTTCCTTAGCATCTATGATTGCAAAATTATAACATATATTTTTATCAGAAGTTAACTTTAAATATAATTGTTCTCTTTTCTTAGCTGTTAGTTTCTTTGAATCTTGTAAATCATTTATGTAAGATACATTATAAGTTAAAAAGATTACCGCTGCTGCAACCACAGGGCCTGCTAATGGACCCCGACCAACTTCATCTATTCCGGCTATATAGCCGTTATGTTCTTGTTCTAAATTAAAATTTGGCATATATGCTAGCTATGTTGCTTAAAATATGTTATAATATTTTTCTAATGTTTTTCTTAATTAGGGTTTTACAATGAGAATTAAAATATTGCTATTATTTCTATTAGTTTCTTGTACTAAAGACCTTATTTTAGAAGAAAAAACTAAAATTATTAAAAATGAAGATTATTTTTCTGCTTTAGCAGAGGGCTATAAAGAGCTATCTCGTCTTGAAAGAATTGAATTTGACTGGGTTGACACTGAATATTTTGCACAAAAAGGTATTGATGCCTATAATAAAAAAGTTTTAATTCCAGCTAGCCCATATAGCAGAGAGATAGCAGATCAGTTAACTTTGAGAGAGTTGTTAAATGCCTACACTTCTTTGATAGAGTTATTAATTTCAGCGGATTTAGATGTAAAATATAACTATCCATTACGAGCAGCAAGGTTACAAATATTATATGATTATTGGTTAGAACAGGCAGAAGAAGATTGGCAAAAAGAACAAATAAATCGTTTCCGAGATGAGTTCTGGGCAAGCTTTGAAAGTTTAGTTGCAACAGAAAAACTTGCAAAAATAAAAGAGCAAGAGACTATTTTAGCTAAAAAATATTTCACTATATACTTCTCTGAGCCAAATAATATCTTAGATAAATATGCTCTAGAGGAAATGAATGATTTTAACTTTAGAATAATGAATAGCTTAAATGATTACCGAATTATTATAGAAAATCATACTTATCTTAAAAATAATACAGAAAATCAAAAATTATTATCAGAGCGTTTTACCAAGATTAAAAAGATGATGCTTTCAGCTGGAATTTTGCGTAGTAAAATTTTAAAAGAACAAAATATTTTTATAATAAAAAGTAAAGAAAAACAAAAATCAGATAATTACCAAGACAGGCTAGAAATATATATTTTAGATAAAAAGCCATAAATTACAATTATAGGTTGCACTAAAAGAGAATAACTGTTACATTTTAGTTAGAAATAGTTAAAAATGTCAGTTACTTACAAAGAAAAACACAATAAAAGCAACATTATAGATTTGTCAGCAAAACCTAAAACCAGTTTTTCTTTAGATAATTTATCTGAGTCTCTAATCTTATCTGCTGAGAGATCAAAATGTATTTATGATCTGTATGAGAAGGCTACTTTACTAAAAACTAAATCAGATAAGCTAACTAAAGCTTTAGATGAAGAAAAGGCTATTAATGAAATTCAGGGTGAATTTGTTTCATTAGTTTCACATGAATTTAAAACCCCTTTAGCAATTATAAAGACCTCTATGGATGTCATAAAAAGAGTTGGTCGCAATAAAAACGAAATTATTGATGATCAGATCACTAAGGTTGACAAAGCCATTTCTCGTATGACTAAATTAATTGAGTCTACGCTTAATTTATCTCGCTTAGAATCGGGTCGTTTAGATTTTAGCCCTGAGAAATTTTGTTTAGAGGAGCTTATTACTGATGTTGTGGAGCGCTTTCAAGGTATAAATTCGAAAGCTAGTTTTCAGTTAGATATTAATTTAGACAAAAATTATTTATTTGCCGATAAGGCACTTATTGATCAGATTTTCACTAATATAATTTCAAACAGTATCAAATATTCTAAGAATAATCCTAAAATAGCAATATCATGCCAAGTTATTGAAAATCACTTTAACATCTCAATAAAAGATGATGGTGTTGGTATGAATGAGTCTGACTTAAATAATCTTTTCCAAAAATTTTTTAGATC
This sequence comes from Alphaproteobacteria bacterium, assembly GCA_018667735.1. Taxonomy (NCBI): domain Bacteria; kingdom Pseudomonadati; phylum Pseudomonadota; class Alphaproteobacteria; species Alphaproteobacteria bacterium. The sequence goes on from JABIRX010000036.1 coordinate 9,393, forward strand.
TAAAAATACTATCGGTATTTCTGGCACTGGCATTGGCCTTTACTTAGTAAAGAAATTTGTAGAGCTACATCATGGTAATATAATCGTTGAATCACAAGAGAATATAGGAACTAAATTTACTATTTTTCTACCATTAATTAATAAGAGGTAATTATGTCTAAAACTGCTAAAATTTTATGTATTGAAGATGAAAAAGATCTAAGAGAAAATATTTCTATGATCTTAAGCTCAGAGAATTTCGAAGTTATAACTGCTGCAAATGGTTTAGAGGGTTATGAAAAATTTATTTCAGAGAAGCCTAATCTAGTTTTATGTGATATTAACATGCCAGTTATGAGTGGTACAGAGTTGTTAGAAAAACTTGGCAATAGTCATAATGAGCAACTTATTGAAACACCATTTTTATTTTTAACTGCATATAGCCAAAAAGATGATAAATTAAATGGCATTAATTTAGGTGCAGATGAATATGTAGTTAAACCCATAGATTTTGATATATTGCTCAGCACTATTAAAACTAAAATTAAGAAAAACTCTGATCTTAAATCAGCTTCTAAAGCAAAATTAATTGATTTATGTGAACATGTTTCAACTTTAATTCCAAAAGAAATTCAACAGCCTTTGCAAAATATTATCACATTATCTGCCACGCTAAAAAAATCTATTAACTCAGATAACATTAAACAAAATCAAGATTTTGCGGCAAAGATTTATTTAGCCTCTTTAAAGTTAAATATGCAGATATCACGAGCGTTAAATAAAGATGACATATTAAATAAAGCAAATAACATTAATAATTTCACAACTTTAAACGACATAGCAAATCAACTAAAGGAAGAATTAGCTGAATTAAAAATTACATATAATATAGCAAGCTCTTTACCTTCTTTAAGCTACCAACCTTTATTATTACCAATAGTTTCAGAATATGTTAGGCAACATAATATATCAGAAACTAAAAACTTAAAATTAAGTATTTTTTTAGATTATAAGAAAAATTTAATTATTTCGGTTTCAGGTCAAGTAATGTTACCTATATTTTCAGAAAAGCTAGAAGAGTATATTTTTGAGATAGGTGGCGATTTTACGATAAAGGATGATGAAAGTGAAACTCATCATATAATTTCACTACCAAACCATCTCTTAAAATTTTAACTATAGAAAGCTATTTTTTCTTTTAGCCAATTGACTTCAAATTGATTTAATTTATCTGCTATTTTAAGAAAGATATCTTGATGATAATGTTTTAACCATAATTTCTCAGCATCATCTAATAATTCTACAGAGATTAAATTTTCATCAAGAGGAACCAAGCTAATGGTTTCAAAGAATAAATTATTTTCTGCATTTTTTTGGATTAAAACTACATTTTCAATTCTAATACCATAATTATTTTCTAGATAAAAGCCTGGTTCATTAGTAACTAACATGTTTTCCTTGAGCTGATTACCTACACTAGATTTGCTAATAGAATGTGGTCCTTCATGTACATTTAAATAGCAGCCAATACCATGCCCTGTGCCATGTGCGTAATCTTTGTTATCTTGCCACAAGAACTTCCGTGCTAATATATCTAATTGATAACCTTTAGTTTTTTCTGGAAAAATTGCTTGAGCAAGAGCTATATGACCTTTGAGTACTAAAGTAAAATTTCTTTTTTGTTCTTTAGTGGCTTGCTTCTTAAATGCTATTGTTCTGGTAATATCTGTGGTGCCAAACTGATATTGCCCACCTGAATCAACTAAATATAAATTTGCATCTTTAAAATTTTTATTTGTTTTTGCACTAGCATTATAATGTATAATTGCGCCATTTTCTCCATAAGCTGAGATCGTATTAAAACTTGGGAATAAAAATTCTTTATGAGTTTTTCTAAATTCTAGTAATTTTTCACTTGCTAATATTTCGTCTAATTTTGGGTTATGTTCTTGCTGTTCTAACCAGAATAAAAACTTAGTTTTAGCTACACCATCTAAAATATGGCAATATTTAATATGTTCAATTTCAATATTATTTTTAATAGCTTTAGCTTTAATGATCGGATCACTAATTTTGTTAATAGTAATATTATGTTTTTTAAGCTCACCATAAAAGAAGTAAGATACAAAATATGGATCTAAATTAACTATTTTAATTTTACTTTTGTTACATAAATTAACAAAATCTTTAATTTCTGTGAAAGATAATATATTAATATTTAGCTTACTTAAATATTGTTTTACTTCTTCTGAGATTTTTGTTTTATCTACATAAAGAAAGCTATTTTTTTTGTTATAGAGAAAATAGCAATGTAACAAAGGGGTAAATTCTGTATCTTTAGCTCGTAAATTTAAGAGCCAGTTAATTGTTGCACTATCACAGGTTAAATATGCTTGTTTACCGGTGATTTCTTGCAAAAATTTAAGTTCTTTAATTTTGTCTTTACTATTTTTACCACTAAAATCATCAGCAATAATTTCAGCTTGATGCTTATTATCTGGAGTGCGTTGCCAGATTTCATCTATTAAATTATCATTACTACGATATAATTTTATAGCATATTCTGTTACAAATTTTTTGATATTTCTAATTTCACTAGCTACAAAGCATCTAGGATCATAGGCTAATTTAAAATTGTCTGGCAAGTGTTTTGCTAGCCATTTATGTGGCGCTATTTCTGCTAAATTATAAATTTCAAACTCAGCATCTAATTCATATTTAGCTTGCGTTAAATATCTGCCATCGGTAAAAAATGCTTTATATTTTTCACTTATTATTGCAAAGCCATTAGAGCCAGAAAAGCCAGTAAGCCATTTTAATCTTTGCAAATGCTTAGGGACAAATTCATCTAAATATTCATCACTTGCGTTAAGTAAATAACCATCAAATTTTGATTTTTTTAGTAGTTGCAAAAAATCTTGTAAATTAGACATTTAGTTAAATATCAGCATAAATTTTCTTTTCTCCATATTGACCTGGATGAGTAACCGCACCTTTTTCAGCTGTGCCAACAGTTTGCGCATATTTCCATAATGCTCCACTACCAAAATCATTTTCTCTAGCTTGCCATTTTGCTTTTCTTGCTGCTAATTCAGCATCTGACAACTCAACTGACAACTCTCCTTTTATTGCATCTATTGAGATTATGTCACCATCTTTTAACAAGGCAATAGTTCCTCCTAGAGCTGCTTCAGGCCCCACATGTCCTACACAAAAACCTCTAGTACCACCAGAAAATCTACCATCTGTGATTAAAGCAACTTTTTCACCCATACCTTGACCATAAATAGCTGCAGTTGTAGCTAGCATTTCGCGCATACCAGGACCTCCTTTTGGCCCTTCATAACGTATAACTATTACATCATTTTCTTGATATTTTTTATCTTCTACGGCTCTAAATGCATCCTCTTCACGATTAAAAATTCTGGCTGGTCCTTTGTGCACTAAGTTTTTAAGACCAGCTGTTTTAACAATAGCACCTTCTGTTGCTAAATTACCTTTTAATGTAACTACACCTCCTGTTTGTGTAATTGGTTTATTTGCTTTATAAACCACATCTTGACTATCAGGAAATTTAACTTTTGCTAAATTTTCTGCAATTGTTTTACCAGTAACAGTCATGCAATCACCATGAATATAACCATTTTCAAGCAAGGTTTTTAAGACAATTTGCACTCCTCCAACTTCAAATAAATCTTTAGCAACATATTTACCACCAGGTTTTAAATCTGCTATATAGGGAGTTTTTTTGAAAATTTTACCAACATCATGTATGTCAAATTTTATACCACATTCATGTGCAATAGCAGGTAAATGCAGTGCGGCATTGGTAGAGCCACCAGTTGCAGCAACTATCGCAGCTGCATTTTCTAGTGATTTCAGTGTGACTATATCTCTTGGTCTTAAGTTATTTTTGATTAAGTCCATAACAACTTTACCAGATTCATAAGCATATTCATCTCTAGATTCATAAGGTGCAGGTGCACCGCTAGAACCAGGTATAGCAAGACCAATAGCCTCACTAACACAAGCCATAGTATTAGCTGTAAATTGTCCGCCACATGAACCGGCTGATGGGCATGCAACAGCTTCTAAAGCACATAATTCTTTTTCACTCATTTTGCCACTAGCATTCATGCCAACTCCTTCAAACACATCTACAACTGTTACGTCTTTTCCTTTATATCTGCCTGGCAAAATAGAGCCACCATACATAAAAACAGAAGGTACATTCAGTCTGACCATGGCCATCATTAAACCTGGTAGTGATTTATCACAACCAGCAATACCAACAAGTGCGTCATAGCAATGTCCTCTGACGGTAAGTTCTACAGAATCGCAAATTACATCTCTAGAAACTAATGACGATTTCATACCTTCATGGCCCATTGCTATTCCATCTGTAACGGTAATAGTACAAAATTCTCGTGGTGTACCTCCTGCTACTTCTACACCTTTTTTAGCAACTTCTGCTTGTCTTTTTAGTGAGATGTTACATGGTGCTGCTTCATTCCATGTGCTAACCACACCTACAAAAGCTTGGTTTATTTCTTCTTTAGAAAGCCCCATTGCATAATAATATGATCTATGTGGTGCCTTTTCTATACCAACTGATACATGTCTTGAAGGTAAGTTTTTTTTGTTAATTTTGCTCATCTTTAAATTTCTTGTTACTGCTTTAAATAATAGAAAATTAAATCTAAATTAACATGTTTTTTTCAAGAAAATTGTTAAACAAGCTTTTATTACTTATTTATAAGGATGATTTTATTCAATTAATTTTGATCAAATATTTTAGCTTTATTTAATTTTATAATTACAAGCTTATTATTGTCTTTGATTTGTCTTTTTCAGACTTAACTTGTTCTTGAAATGTTGTACGGTTTTGTAATTCTGGGGCATTAATTGTTTCTCTTGTTCTAGTAGTTTCATTTTCTTTGCTTGTTGATTTTTTAGAAAGTTGTTCATTTATCTCCACCTTTTCTTCAGAGATATTAGAAGCTGAACCTAATAAAAATGTACCAGAGATAATTGCGCCTGCAATAAAAGCCATACCACCTGTTACTAAAGCTAAAGCGGTAAGCACAATTGAAGCAAGCAGAAAAATTGTAAATATATTTTGTTTTACATTTGATTGCTTTTTAGTTGGCGCTACATTCTCTTTTTTTTGTATAGTTTTATTACTTTCATGTAACTTTTGCTTAAGTTGCTGTTGATCAGTTTCTTTCTCAGGACCCAACTCTGCAAGTTTTGCTGCCTTCTCTTGTAATACCTTATCTGCTGCTTCTTTTGCCGCTTGTTCTGCTGCTTGTCTTTCTGCTGCTTGTCTTTCTGCTGCTTCTGCTTTTGTTCCTTGTGGAGGGGGTTGTGGTGCTGTGTTTTCTGCTACTGCTGCTTCCTTCTCTCGTGCTGCTCGTGTTTCTATTTCTGCTAGCGCCATTGCTGATAATTCCTTCTCTTGCGCTGCCTTCTCTGCTACTGCCTTCTCTGCTTCTTCTGCTGCTGATAATGCTCCTGATTGTACTGATTGTTCCGAGGGTACTTGTGCTGGTGGTGTAGCTGATGCTATAGGTGGCTTTACTGATTGTAGTGAAAGGGGTGGTTGTTCTTCTACTCTTGAGTTAAATGCTAGTGCTGCTGCTGCTTCCTTCCCTGCTGCTGCCCTCGCATCTTCTGGTGATGATGTGAGTGGTGATGCTGTTGTTGGCTTTACTGATTGTTCCAAAGGTACTTGTGCTGGTGGTGGTGCTTCTTGTTCTTCTGCTGCCTTCGCATCTGCTAATTTTTTTGCTGCTGCTCTTGACCGTACTTTTCCTCCTCTAACTATAGCTTGAAGCTTTGTTGCTGCCTTCGCATCTGCTGCTGCCTTCTCTGCTACTGCCTTCGCTGCTGCTGTTGCTCCAGTGTTTATAGTACCCCTTAAACCATGTTCAGCTAAATTTTCTATTCCTGGATTTGCAATTTTTTCTATTAATTGACCTGGTAAGAATTGGTTAACCATATGAGAAATATCTGCTATTGAACTTGGATGAATAATTTTATTAAATTTTCTCTCTAGACCTTTATTAAAACTCAAAAGACCATCTATACTTGTAATATTATCTAGCGTTGTTTCTATAGCTGTGAGTAAATCTGTCTCAGATGCAGGAAATCTTTGTGTTATTATTTGTAACATATCACTTGCTTTAAGAGCTTGCTTAATTACTTCATCATTAGTTCCAAAATCAA
>JABIRX010000037.1 GCA_018667735.1 Alphaproteobacteria bacterium
CTCTACTCTTTATCACTTACTATAGTTTAAGATACCCATTACCTTTAATAAAGAAATATATTGGCTTAATAGACGATAAAATATAAGGAAGGTTAGATTAAACTTTGCTACATAAATTTTTCCTTTTACAAACTACTGTTATAGGTGCTTGTCCTATAAATTTATGCCTAGTTAAAAATATAAATTAAAAGCCACTAATATAATTAGTGGCTTAATTAAACTAATTATTATTAAAATTTGCATTAGCAAAATCCCAATTGATCAAGGAATTTAAAAATGTATCTATATATTTAGGTCTAGCATTACGATAATCTATGTAATAAGCATGTTCCCACACATCCATTGTTAGTAAAGGGATTTGCCCTTTAACTATAGGAGTGCCCGCATTAGCAGTTTTAGTAACTTTTAATTTAGCTCCCTCTAAAACTAACCAAGCCCAACCACTACCAAATTGTGTAGCGCCTGCTGCGGCAAACTCTGCTTTAAAATTATCATATGAGCCAAAATCATCTTCTATTTTATTTAATAATGCTCCTTCTGGCTTTCCACCACCATTAGGTTTCATTGATTGCCAATAAAAACTATGATTCCAAACTTGTGCAGCATTATTAAAAATACCAGCATGAGCAGGATTATTTGCAGTTTCTCTTATAATATCTTCTATCGCCTTATCTGCAAATTCTGTGCCAGATATTAGTTTGTTGCCATTAGTCACATAAGTTTGATGGTGCTTACCATAATGAAACTCTAAAGTTTCTTGCGTGATATGTGGCTCTAATGCATTTATTGCATAAGGTAGCTCAGGTAAATTTAATGCCATGTTAATTCCTTCTTTGATTTATTAAAAATATATATTATTTTATATACATGAAATATGTATTTTTAAACCATAAATTTATTAAAGCAGAAAATGCACACATCTCTATTCATGATCGAGGCTTTAAGTTTGGTGATGGCGTATTTGAAACCATGCGAATTAAAGATTATCTTGTTCAGGATTTAGAGCTACATTTATTACGCTTACAATCCGGCTTAGAAGCTATTAAAATTACACTAGATTTAACCAAAATTGAAAACTACATCTCGTTACTTATTAAAAAAAATCAACAAAAAGATGGTATTTTACGCTTAATTGTTACTAGAGGTGCTGGTAGTATTGGATACTTACCAAAAAAAAACATTAAACCAACTTTGCTGATTGAAACAACCAATTTGGTGAAAACAAAACTAGATAACATAGAGTTAATTATTTCTAGTTATAAAAAACCTTCTTTAAAAGCTTTACCTGTAAATTTCAAATTATTACAAGGTTTAAACTCTACTTTAGCAAAATTAGCCGCAACAGAAATGGGTTATGCTGATGGAGTTTTAACTGATGAGCAAAACCACATATTAGAAACTAGCTCAGCAAATATTTTTCTTATTAAAAATGGCAAAATTTATACACCAGCTAAAGAGTTAGCAATATTAAATGGTGTAATACGCAGCAAAATTATCAATAAATTTACTGTGCTTGAAAAAAAAATAAAATTAAAAGAATTAAAAAAATATGATCTTATTTTTATCACAAATGTTGCAATAGAAATTGTGCAGGTAAAAAATATTACTAACCAAAAAAACAATAAATCTATTTGGCAAGCTAAGCCAAAAATAAAATCAACTAATATTTTTCAAAAGATAAATAATCTATTCCTACAGAATTAACATCAATAACCATTATAAAATGTTTGTGTATCTTTTAGAAGAAAATTAGTTTTAGAGTAAAATTTGGAGCTAGAATTAATTATCATAATATATAACCTTACTTAAATCTGTTACTAATTATATAAAAGTAGTTCATACTTTGGCAATTTTAGAGATCTGGATATCTAAAAACACAATATGTACGCAAGTTAAGATAATATGACAATTACAGCTATTAATAGCATATTATATTTAACAAGGCAGTAATGTTAAATTCTTGTGGTAATATATAGGTTTAAGTAACAATTAAGTATTGTCCTAGAGACTTGTAATTAATCTTAAGTTCCAAATAATTCAATTGAAAATTAGCAAAAAACTTGTAATTAACTTTAATTAATAAACTATTGCATGATGTATTGTAAAAACAAAATGAATTCTAAAAAGCCTATAAAAGGATTTTCTTTAGTTGAGTTATCCATAGTGTTAATCATAATAGGTTTGCTGATAGCAGGAGTATCCTCAGGGAGCAAGCTAATAGGCCAGGCAAAATTAAGATCGGTAATTACTGATTATAACACATATAAAAATGCTTATAATACATTTTACCTTACTTATGATGTATTACCAGGTGACATGAGCGCCGCTGACGCTTTAGCTTATTTTGGGGTTGTAAATAAATCAAGTAATTGCACTACAGCTACGGCCTCTTATGCGGCAGAAGATAATATATTATTAGCTATTGATGAAGGCCCTATGGCATTTTGGCATCTGAGCTTAGCAAATTTGATAGGTGGTAATTATGATGGAGAATATTTAACAGCAGAAGTTGCGGGGGTTACGGTTGGCTCTGCTAATTATGCTGATAATGTAGCGTTTAATTTTTTTAGTATGGGAGCGCATTGTAATCAATGGGCTTACGCTAGCTCAACAATATATGAAAATGCGGTTAAAAATATTTTAGCATTTGGTGCTATAAACACCTCTACATCTGGTTTAGTTTATGATTCCGCTTTAAAAGCTGTAGATGCATATAGCATAGATAATAAATTAGATGATGGAGTGCCAAATAGTGGAATTATATTAGCAGACCACGGTGTAGATGTAGGAAACAGCCAACAATGTACTAGCTTAAGTGGTTATGCATCTACCTATACTTCAAGTGATGGCAGGCTTAGCTATATGGCAACTAATGATTATGCAGCATGTCGTATGATGTTTGTTATGGATTTTTAGAATCAAGACATAAAAAAGATTTTAGCTATTAATATCATAATAAACATCAATCCAGCAATATTTAATAACATCGTTCATATGTTTAATTTTTCATAATGCATTTTAGAAAAATATAAACCATACATATTATAAATATGAGTGTTTTACAACTTTTACACTACCTAATATTGGCAGCTAAAGGCTAGTTTAAATAGCATCAAAAGAGTTATTAATTTCTAAATCTCAAGACATATAAATAAGCCCAATTTATACAATTCTAATTTACTAAATGAAAATTTAGACTTAGTCAGTTATTACAATTATTGAGATTAATGTGAGCTATTTTAAATATGATACCTGCGGGACAACTAAAATTTAATAATTAACTACTAGTTAGATAATTTATAACAATGATCACAAATATTAGAGCCTATAATTCTAATTAAAGCTTTTTTTGCACACACATATATAAATAAAAAAGCAACTTCTCACCTAATTTATAAATTAAATTAGAAAGTTTAGCTATGTTGTTTTTTTCTATTAGCCTGCATTTGCTGAAAATCTTCACCAGCATGATAAGAAGACCTAGTTAGTGGTGTGGCAGAAACCATTAAGAACCCTTTTGCCTCTGCCATTTTATGATAATATTTAAATTCATCTGGGTGTACATAACGATCAATTTTTGCATGCCTAGTAGTTGGTTGTAAATATTGACCAATAGTTATGAAATCCACTTCAGCCGCGCGCAAATCATCCATCAATTGTAAGACCTCTTCTTTTTTCTCACCAAGACCTACCATTAAACCAGATTTAGTGAAGATAGTAGGATCTGCTTTTTTAACATCTTTTAACAAAGTTAGAGAATTAAAATAACGCGCGCCAGGCCTTATTCTGGCGTAAAGTGATGGTACAGTTTCTATATTATGATTAAAAACATCAGGCTTAGCTCTAACTACTGCTTGATAAGCATCATCCTTTCTTAGAAAATCAGGGGTTAATACTTCTATTGAAGTTTGTGGAGAATATAGTCTAATCTTTGCAATAACTTTAGCAAAATGCTCTGCGCCACCATCTGGTAAATCATCACGATCAACCGAAGTAACCACTACATGATTTAAACCCATTTCTGATACAGCTTGCGCCACATTATCTGGCTCATGCGGATTTAAAGCATCCGGCACTCCAGTATCTACATTACAAAATGCGCATGCTCTGGTACATACTGAACCCATAATCATTACAGTTGCGTGTTTTTTGCTCCAACATTCGCCAATATTTGGGCATGCCGCTTCTTCACACACAGTATTTAACTTTAAATTACGCATTAAATCTCTAGTTTCTTTATATGTTTTAGAAGTAGGAGCTTTAACTCTAATCCAGTCAGGTTTTCTTAAATATTCTGATTTTTCAATAATTTTAGTCATTGATTTAATTACATTTCTTATAAATAATTTTTACTAGTCTCTAAAAAAGCAAAATCTAGCCATTTAGTTAAAATTTCAATATCGCTAGCTTCAACAGTACCGCCACCCCAAATTCTTAAACCAGCTGGAGCGTCTCTATATGAAGCAATATCATAAGCTACATTCTCTACTTCCAACATTTTTACTATCGCCTTAACAAAATCTTGCTGTTCATTTGAGGCTAATTTCAGATAATTCTCATCCGTTATTTTTAAGCAAATTGAAGTTGAAGAAATGGTATTTTTATCTTCTGCCAAAAAATCAATCCAATTAGATTGTAATACCCAGTTTTTTATCACAGTTAAATTATCAGCGGATCTTTGCATCATAGCTTTGTTTCCACCAATAGATTTAATCCATCTTAGTGAATCTAAAGCATCTTCTGCAGCTAACATTGATGGTGTGTTAATTGTAGCTCCAGAAAAGATAGATTCGTTGATTTTACCCTTTTTGGTAATCCGAAAAATTTTGGGTAAGGGGCGATCTGGCTTAAAACTTTCTAACCTTTCAATTGCTTTTGGTGACAAAATAAGCATACCATGTGCTGCTTCACTACCCATTACTTTTTGCCAAGAAAATGTTGTAGCATCTAATTTAGACCATGGTAAATCATAAGCAAAAATTGCTGATGTCGCATCACAAATAGTAATTGCTGATCTGTTGTCTGCTATAAAGTCACAATTTTCTACTCTAACACCACTTGTGGTTCCATTATAAGCAAATACTATATCACGGTCTGGCTTAGCTTCATTTAAATCTGGCAACAAGCCATAATCTGCATGATAAATTTTTAAATCTGCTAATTTTAATTCATTATCAGCATCTATTGCCCAATCAGCTGAAAAACTCTCCCAAGAAAACACATCAACTCCTCTGTTACCAAGCATATTCCACATGGCAAGCTCAACGCTTCCTGTGTCTGAAGCAGGTAAAATACCAATCAAATAATCTTCTGGCACCTTAAGCAATTCTCTTGTTAAAGTAATAATTTCATTTAATTTAGCTTTTTGTGCCTTAGCACGATGAGAGCGACCAGGATTAAATTCGCTTAGGACATTAAGATTCCAACCAGGTCTTTTGGCACATGGTCCAGATGAAAAACATGGATTATTTGGTTTTTGGCTTGGCTTAGTCATAAATATACTTATAAAATATCTAAAGTTTAAGATCTAAATAATATGGAAAAAACCTAAATTGTAAACTACTCATTCTTAATTAAGGGCTAAATTCTACTCTAATAAGATAAATATCCAGAATCTATAAATTTCACTACTTATGTAAGCTAAATCAATGTGATCTTTAAAAGCAAATAAAAGCTGGAACTTGTATTTTTCTAATTTATATTAAATTTTATAAAAATTTAAAAGGATAAAAATGTTACCAGCTTGGAATCTAACTGACTTATATAAAGATAAAACTGACCCACAAATAGAATTAGACCTTAAGAATTTGAGCGTAAAGGCGCAGCAATTTTCTCATGAATATAGCGAGAAAATTAGTCAGTTAGGCGGTATTAAATTAGCAAATATCATCAACCAATATGAAAATATTTATGAAGAGGTTGGTAAATTAGCTACTTTTTCATATTTATATTTTGTAACCGAGATGACAAATCAGGAAAAATCTGGCTTTTATCAAAATATTTCTGAAAAAATTAATAATATTTCAACTGATTTGCTCTTTTTGCCCCTAGAGATTGGCTCTTTAAGCGATCAAGAATTAGACAAATTTTATGAAGGAAGTGATGCTTTACTATCATTCAAGCCCTTTATTCGGGATATTAGATTAAGCAAAAAATATCAAAAAAAACAAGAAATAGAAAAAATATTGCATGAAAAAAACCAAACTGCAAATTCTGCCTGGAGTCGTTTATTTGATGAAACCATCGCTAGTTTAGAGTTTGAATATGGCACTAAGAACCTTTCCGCTGCGGAGATATTTACTTTGCTATCTGACAATGATGCAAATACTAGAAAAAAAGCTGCTAAAGCAATTGGTAAAACTTTAGAAAAAAATATAAAGTTGCTTTCTTACATTACCAATACTCTTGCAAAGGACAAAGCTATTGAAGATGATATAAGGTTATATGATCATCCCGTAAAAGCCAGAAATGTAAGCAACTTAATTGAAGATGAAGTAGTTGAAGCTTTAGTTAAGACAGTTAAAGAAAATTATCAAAATTTTTCACATCGTTACTATAAATTAAAAGCAAAAATATTTGGCCAAAAATCTCTAGATTATTGGGATAGAAATGCACCTTTACCTGATTATCAAGAAGGAGAAATATCTTATGAAAAGGCCCAGAAAATTGTTTTAGATGCATATCATGAATTTTCACCCAAAATGGCAGAAATAGCACAATTATTTTTTACAAATAATTGGATAGATGTACCGCCCAGAAAAGGTAAGGATTCGGGAGCTTTTGCCCATCCAGCAACACCATCTACACATCCTTATATAATGTTAAATTACCAAGGAAAACTGCGCGATGTGATGACTTTAGCGCATGAATTAGGCCATGGTGTACATCAATATTTAGCAGCTAAACAAGGTTACTTGATGTCTGATACACCTTTAACATTAGCTGAAACTGCTTCTATTTTTGGTGAGCAATTAACTTTTGAATCACTACTTAGAAATTGTAAAACCAAACAAGAAAAAATTAGCCTTTTAGTTAGCAAAATTGAAGATTCAATCAATACTATTGTAAGACAGATAGCTTTTTATTCTTTTGAATTTGCTGTGCATAAAGAAAGAAAAAATGGTGAATTAACTACGCATCAACTAAATGAAATATGGTTAAATGTACAAAAGGAAAGTCTTGGGCCTGCGATCAAGTTACATGATGAATATAAATATTCTTGGTCTTACATACCACATTTTATTCATTCTCCATTTTATGTCTATGCTTATTCATTTGGTAATTTACTAGTTAACTCATTATATGGAGCATATAAAAATGGGATTGAAAATTTTGAACAAAAATATCTAGACGCCTTGGCGGCGGGTGGTACACTTCCGCATAAAGAATTGCTAAGCCCATTTAACTTGGATGCAAGCAAACAGAATTTTTGGCAGCAAGGTTTAGATTTACCCCTCAGCTATATTGACGAATTAGAAGATTTGGTAAGTTAATTTATTTGTGATAAGGGTGATTTTTTTCGATCATTTCACAACGATATAGTTGTTCTAACAACATTAATCTGGCAAGCATATGAGGCATAGTCATTTGCCCAAGTGACAAGATTAAATCTGCTTTACTAATAAAATTTGCACTAAAACCAAAGGCACCACCTATAAAGAAAACTATGGGTTTATTTTGTAGGTGCAATTCATTTAATTTTTGTGCAAAAGCAATTGAGTTAAATTCCTTTCCCCTACCATCTAGAAAAATATTTATATTTTCTTTTTTAAGATAATTAGAGAGTAACTGCTCCTCCATTTTAATAGTTTCAATTTTTGTAGACTTCTTATGATTTAATTCTATTAATGTAAAACTCTTACCTAATCTCTTTTGATACTCGAAGATTACATGATGATATATAGTAGATTTTTGTTTACCAAAACAAATTAACTTCATTAATTATAACCATAAATATACTTATATCTAACAGAGTTTTTGCATTTTTCTAGAAAATATGTTAAAATAATTATAAAGAAAGATAAAATGCGTGGAGAAGATTACAAAATTAAAAATATTAATTTAACATTGCATGTATTTAACAATAGAGCTGAGCTAAAATTAGCCATTAGCGAATTGTTAACCAGACCAAATACAGCTGCTGAACAAAATTTTACAAGAAAGCTAACAAATACTTCCAACCTGTTAACTTTAAGAGCAGGGCCAAGCGTTTTTAATTATATGCAACAAGAAACAATAGACAGCTTTGTCTTGGGTAACAGGAAATTTCTCAGCCTCTTTGCTGGCAATAATTTCAATAATTCAAAAAGCGCTGAAGATTTAAAAATATTAGCCAAAAATACTCAAAACCCGCAATTAAAAACAGCTATTACTAAGCTGTGTGAGATTATGGCACACACACCTTCAACTGAAATGGAAAAATACGCTCTAGCATCATTGCTTAAACTCCAAACTCATAGCTCCGTCTCTTTAGACCGGCCACCTTTAGAAGAAAAAACAGAAGAACAACTAACTATAAAGGCAGAAGCAGAGATTAAACAACAGCATGCAACAAAATTAGCAGACGCTGCAACTAAATTACAAGCAATAATAAGAAGAAAAGCATTAAGAAAAAAGGTAACACCAATAGCTAAAGATTTAGAAGAAACACAAGAAGTAATATTTGAGGAAGAATATTATACAGATGATGAGATTTTTGAGAATATGGCAATGCAAATAGCTTTATCTACCCTAAGGGATGAAAAATTAAATGAAACCGAATTATTCGAGAAAATTACAAAAGCAGAACATGATGTAAAACAGGATGGTTTAAGTTTTATTGACATAATTAAACAAGATCTTCTCGAACGCTCACAAAAAGATTTTCCAGAAAGTAGCAAGATACAAAAATGGCAAAATAAAACTGCGAAAGATCCAGAACTAGATAAATCACATAAACGCTAAATTATATTATAAAAATTTACAAAAGCTTAATCTGCTAAAATAGGATTAATGGTTACATCATACCAATAACACAAAAATATCATTAAAAACCCAGCTATATAACACTGCTTTCTATTTTTATAATATTAATTTTGACTTTTTGAGCTATTTTTTTTGCATAATACCTTAAAACGTGGTACTATAGTTATATAATCTCTTATATTATGAATATGCCCCAAAGAAATGAAGCTGACTTAGTCAACAACGCAAAGCAACTAAGACAAGGCTTAGATGACAAGATCAGCCGCAATCAAAATGCGTATGAGAAAAACTTAAATAAAATCAAGGAACAGTATTTACCTGAAAATTTTGTCTTTGAGTCAAGAAGGGCTTTAAAAGATGCTGCTAGATTAATCAATGCTCAAGCAGCAGAAATCTCACCAGAGCAAGAACAAGAATTTATTAGAAAATTAATTAATACTAAGCATTTACTTGCCTTAAAAGCTGATATAGAGTCTTTATCTGTCAAACAACAAGAAGTGATTAGAAATTTTGTTGATGGTAGTAGATCTTTTTTTAGAAGAAGTAATGATTTTGCTAATTCTACTACTAAAGTAGTATTAGAGAGCGTTCAGAGCACTAATATCAATAATGAAGCCACCCAATTTATTGCAACAATTTTACAAGAAGTGGGTTCTGAGCTAACTATGAAAAAGGCAAAAAGTGTAGCATCTATCTCTGAAGCATTAGCGCAAGCAAATATTGATCGAGCACTTAAAGACGCGGGCAAAGTTCAAGATGACTTAATAGAAGTGCAGAAAAAAATGCAAGTAACTAAACCTTACTTGACATTGGAAGAAATTGAAAAAAGTTTAGAGGAAGCAGCTCCTCATTCTGATGATGAAATTTCATTAGCTGATACTAGCATCAGCTCACACAGCGATAGCACACAAGCGTTAGACGATGAATTAGATGCATTGGCAGAAGAATATAAACGCGAATTAGATAGAGAATTAGATAGAGAATTAGATAGAGAATTAGATAGAGAATCAGATAGAGAATTAGAGGAATTAGATAGAGAATCAGATAGAGAATTAGAGGAATTAGATAGAGAATCAGATAGAGAATTAGAGGAATTAGATAGAGCATCAGAGAACAAACGCCAAGGAAAACACACCTTAAGTCTAGATAGGCCCCCACCCCCATCTTCACATGTAGAACAAGTACAACAATCATCTAATGAACAGGGAGGACACTCACGCTAAACGCTTAACTTTATTTGCACGCTATAATTATAACTTAAAATAACTATATTTTACTGAACAAAGATATTTTTTTACTACTCATGTAAAATATTATAAGATCGCTCTATTACCTAATATTTGCTTTATATTGCAAATCTTCTAAAGCTATTTTAACACTCATAATAATATTTCCTGCTGCATAAGGTGCAAATTTGCGGCATATATATGCGGAAACCCAAAATAATAATGGAGTAATTATTAAAAATATTATGGGATTATTCACTAATCTAATTTTAGCTATAGCAATTAGGCTGATAAATGTTAAAACCAATATTGAATGAATAATTGATATGACCTTTTTATCATCTGGCATAAGACCGGCCTTCTTCATGTTTACTCTACTCGCTTTGAGATTATTTAAGCTATTACATGCTAATTTAAATAAATTTCCTTAGCATATTTTCTAATTATATCTTAATTTGATACCAATCACAATATTAATATTATTTGTACAAAACTAATTAAGTAAAATAATCCTCATAAATGTCATTTGGTAATTACACAAACATAATTACAAATATGATAGTTATGATCTTCACAAATGTTCTATAATTAATTAAAGCGTAATAATCTAATCTAATTTTAGTATAAGATTCTTATAAAGAAACAGCTTTAAACACAAACAAACTAAAAAAACAAAATGTAAAAATTAAATTTATACAATTAATGTTTCTACTTATCTTTCTGTCAAACTTCCTGGTCTACTTACGCGTCTCTTTTCTTCCGCAGCTGCAAAGGAGTTTTCTGCTGCTGAGCCTTGTGGTGCTGGTGGTGGCGCATCTAAACTTAATGTGCGCTCTCTTGAACTTTGTTCTGGTACTGGTGGTGGCGCATCTAAACTTAATGTGCGCTCTCTTGAACTTTGTTCTGGTACTGCTACTTCCTGTTCTCCTGCTTCTGCTGCCGCTGCTGCTTCTTCTGCGGCTTCTGCTGCCGTTTCTTCTTTTACTTCTGCTGCTGCTGCTGCTGCTGCTAATAATAGTGGACTTTCACTAGTTTCGACTTCTTCAATTTCCTTGAATTTTACACCTCTGCGTTCTAAAGTTGGCATTATTGATTTTAGTTGTTTTTTATCCTCCTTACTAAAAACTTTTATTGTTTCTATTTCACATTCTGCAAAACCTACTCCAGCTTTTATTACAGATTTTAGATCTTCAAAACGATAATCTTCAAATAGACTTTCTAAAAATTGTTGCTTAACCTCTTTACTCAATTGTGTCATTTGATCTGGCTTGGCTTTGCATAAAGTCACAGCTAAATCAAGATTGTTTTCATCTAAAATAGCCTTCAAAACTTTATTAAAATCAATTTTTTGTGTTAAATATTTTTCTACTAATTGACCATCTTGAGCTTTTTTAAAATATTTTGGCCCTTTTACTATTGATTCTGTTTCTGCTGCTGCTAATGCTTCTTCTTCTGTTGCTGCTGGTTGATTGACCTCCTCTATTAATTTTGTACTTACATTACTATAGCCAAGTTTATATAGCTCTTTTAATTTTTGTGTTTCTGGTTTAAATTCTACATTAGCTCGACCAAACAAACCTCTTACTTTATTTGCAGAACTATTTCCAAACTGTTTGACAAGCGATTTACCACCTAGTGGAGCTGCTTCCACTTTTTGCTTGAAATATTCTAAAGCAATTTTTCTTGCTTCTAACCCTTCTGCAGATAAGTCTCCACTAGTTTTTAATTGATTATTTAACTCAACTAAATACTCAAAAGCCTCAAGCAAATCTTGCTTACCTGTAGATTTTCCTTTAGTATAAAATGCCTCTATAGAAGTTATATCAACTCCTAATTGTGAAACAGCTTTGTTTTGAAATATTTCAGCAAAGCGCTCTTTCATTACATAAGCTTTAAATCTGCCTGCTGGCATTTTTACTGTTTGTAATCTCTCTTTAAATGTCGTTAATGTTAATTTTTTTGGTCCTGCTACTGGTAGATCTGTTTCTGGAAATTCTCTCTCCCAATGTGCTTCTACAGTTCCTAAATCACTTTCTACATGACCGTAACCTGCTACTGGTAGATCTGTTTCTGGAAATTCTCTCTCCCAATGTGCTTCTACAGCTTTAGCTGTTCCTAAATCACTTTCTACATGACCGTAAAATGCAGTTGGTATAGGATGAGCACTTGGATTACCTATCTCAAATTTTAATGGTGCACCTGCTCCTCTTGCATATTCTACAACTTCTTTTCCTTGCTTGGCTATTACTTTAAAAAACTCAGCCGTAAATTTTACTTTATAATCAGCTTTAATTTCTTTCTCTCTTGCTGTTATCTCTTTCTTTAGCTGTTTCCTTGCTATAGCTCCTCTTTTACTTAATTCAGATTTCGCGTCAATCAAGCCCTGATCTTTTTGCAGAGCATCAGTTAACCAACCACATTTGGCAATTGCAAGTCTAGTTGCAACTTGTGTTAATGTTCTATCTTGACCACTTTTACAAGAAACATGCTCATGCATATTTGCAAGCTCTGCAAATGCTATATCTCCCATCTCAAAAGTAAAAGCATTATTATCATATAATACATCATATTCCCCTTTGTGAGGCATTGTATTAGTTACCGCCTTATAATAATCTAAAAATACTCTTTCAGCTCCACTTATTTGATCGCCTTTTAATAGTTCATCTATATTAGCTTTTGGGTCTATTATAAAACTTCCAAAACTTTTACTAAATCCGCGCCCGCCAGTTCTATCTATTTGCTGTTGTAGTAGAGTCATTCTAGCATTAAGCTGATCATTTCTCTTAGATTTTTTTATATCTGTTCCTCTACTTGCGGTGATTCGCATAACACTCATACTTCCCGCTGCCCATGAAGAATGAGAGCTTTCTGTAAGCAACAAACCCGCTTTATTTGGTGCGACTAAACCACTCTTTAAGGATAAATCTTGCTGATAAGATCCATCTAAATCCTCCCAAAATCCTACCTCACCGCGCTTGTCAGAATCCATAGCACTAACTAAATGAGTAGAGCATTCAAATTTATTATGGCTAATTGTGTGAGTAGGTGATCCAGAATATTTACTTATATCTAAAGATAGATGAATACCATTTTGTTGTAATATATAATTTACCAACTGAGCTTGCTTTAAGGTTAATTCTCGGGCTGGTGGTGGTGCTTCAGCTTTTTTCTCTTCTGCTCCAGACGCTGCCACTATTCCTGATGCTTGGCTACCCTGCTGCTCTAAAAACTGTTTAATCGCATCTACTTCTATAACATCACGTTCAGTATCAGGGCCATGAACCTTAACTTTAGAATCTGTTTTTGAGTTTGCTTCTTTTATAGCAGCATTTATCACCTCACCTAAATCTTCCCGTTGTATAAATTCTTGCAGGCTTTGCTCTTCTTGTTTTAAGCCAGTGTTTAGAACTAGTTCCATTTTAGCTTGCGAGTTAAATCTTGCACTTCTAGTAAAATTTGCTGGTTTTGAAACTTTCTCACTCTCTCTGTCTCTTTCCGCTTTATTATCTACTGCAAGTAAATTTGCAACTAAATGCCCCCCTTGACCCTTATCATCAGATATATTTTCAATACGATAAGTTAATGATTCTTTCATGTGGTTAACAAAATGTTCTACTGTACAAGCACTAAGGTCAATCTGCTTTTTCTGGCAATAATCATAGCTTTTCTCTAGATATTTTTTTGCTAGAGGGTCTAGAGCACTAAATGAATCTTTTGATACAAGGCCTGTTTTTTCTTCGCCTATTTCTTTTAAAAACGCTTCAAGCTTCTCTATTATATGTTGGTGCTTTTTAGGCTTTTGGCCCGACTCACTATCAAGCCATTTATCACCTTCTTGCAAACTCAGCCCTTCTCCTAAGCTAGGTGTGTCTGTTTCTTTTATTTCTTGCACACTTTTACATTTAGATCCTTCAGGATATAATTTAGGTAAAACTAATTTTGTAACATAAAACCCCTTTCTTCTTTGTGAGCCTTTTTGTTCTGCTACTTCAGCGCCTGGTCCTCCACCGCCCTTACTTTCTCCCACTCCATGATAATCTTTAGGGCCTTTTTGTTCTGCTACTTCAGGGACTAGTCCTTCACCACCCTGACTTTTTTCCTTTTCCTCATTATCTCTAGACATATTTTTATATAATTTAGTTAACAATAATCTTATTATAGCCTATTTTTCTATTTATTACAACCACAATTAACTATACAAAGATTTTTCTACAGATAATGTTGTTGAATTATATATTAACATAACAGATGGGCTAATAATATACCATTACACCTCAAGACAAGAAGATTACACCTTAAAAACCGCACAGCAATTTAAGCAACTTATTTTTGCTATCTTGTAGGCCCTGTTGGCTTTTCTCTTGCTATATCTGCTGATTGACCAGAGTCTATACCTATGCTTGTTACGCTCTCCTCCTTTACAGCATCTAATATTGGCCTTAATTTTGGATCTTGCTGTAAAATATCAAGCAAAGGGTTTATCGTAGAGTTTTGCGAGTCGAACGACCCCACTCCCATATTACTTGGATATTCTACTTCTGCTGCATCCTGTACCATATTATTCATCTTGCCTGCAGGTAATTCTAAAACCGACAAACCATCGGCTTTAGCTTTAAGCTTTTCCATTACATCCTCTGTTTTTTCTGCATGCTTATAAATTGCTGCTGGCACAGGTTGTTCATTCATACCCTCACCTATATTAAATTTAAGCTTGCCACCTTCTCCTCTTGCATGCTCAACTACAGCTTTACCTTGCTCTGCTACGGTTGTCATAAATGCTACCGTGAATTTATTAGCATAATTTAGCTCAACTGGTTGTTGCTCAGTTGTTGTATCTGCTTTATCTTGTGGCCAACCACATTCATTAATGGCACATCTTAATGCAGTTAAAGTTAAGGTTCGATCTTGACCACTCTTACATGAAACATGGTCATGTATATTAGTAAGCTCAGAAAAGGCAATATCCCCCATCTCTCCAGCAAGAAGATTTGTTGGGCATTTCAAGAGTTGGTCAAATTTACTTGGTGTTTTATCTGCAAACTTTGTAGCGTTATAATATTCTAAGAAAGCTTGCTCAACTCCACTCATTTGTGGTTTTTTTTGAAAATTTAATTCACCATTAGCTCTTTTATCTTGTGGTGGTTTTTCTACAAAAGCTTTAAATTCTGGACTATAATCACAACCATCTCCATATCTATCTATTTGCTCTTTTAGCAATTTCATTCGCTCTTCTAACTGATCTTGTCTTTTGCTTCCTTTTGTTTTGTTACCTGTTATCCATGCCATGTTTCCTCCACCAAATGACGATTGTGAAGCTTCTGTTAAAAGCAATTTTCCTAATTTTACAGACGGTGTTTCATTATTATTAATTACAGGATGTTGCGTTACAGCTTTATGAGCCTTGCTTAAATTATCCCAAAATTTATCTTCTCCCGATTTTTTAGAATCCATCGCTGAAATTGTATTAAGATCCATAACATAATTTTTGTGCTCTACTTTCATGTCGTCACTTTTATATAATGACATATCTAGATGCAAATGCACAGCTGCATTTTTTAGCCTTAAATTAAAAGCCTGTGCCTCTTGTTTAGTTAAAGAATCTGTTGGAACTGACAAACCCTCACTCTTCGCAAGCTCTAATTCTTGACTCATTGCAGCTTTTACAACCTCAGTTAATTTTGCCTCACTATCAAATCTAGCACTTCTAGTGAAATTACGACCAGTATCATTCACCTGAAGCAAATTAGCCGTTCTACCGTTTGGACCATTTAAACGCTCTAATTTCCATTCTAAACCTTCTTTTAAGTTAGTTAAAATGCTTCTACTTTCACTTCTTTAGATGCATTTATTTTTTGGTATTCTTCTAATGCTTTCAAAGCAAAACTTGGTAATTGTTTCTTTGTAATTTGTGTAATATCTTTACCCTTATCTTCTGGTGATAGCTTATCTAATGCTTGCTGCAAAGATTTTATTAATTTTTTTTCTTTTTTAGGTTTTTGGCCTGCTTCACTATCAAAAACTAGACCATCTGTTGATCCAGCCTTTAAGTCAGTTTCAGCTGCTAGTTCTAGCTTTGCATTTATAGTTCTCAAAACACCTTCTTTATCTTCATAATAAATTGGAAAACCACCCCTTTCTTTTTAAAATGTCTCAAAATCTGACCCTATTATTTTAGAATCCAACTCTGTGCTTGCTTCAATGCTAGCAAAAGGCCATAATTTTTTAAAATAACGACTCATAATAAACTCTCTCAATTTATTTCTATAATGGTATAGTAACATTTTTTTAAGTGCTGCGCAATTACGATAATTATTCAACATTGTAAGACATTATTAACTAATCTCTTGCTCTTACTATTTTCGTTTATATGATTTAGGTAATATTTTTTATTAGTAATAATGAGCAAAGAAAAAATTATCATTTTTGACACTACCCTAAGAGATGGTGAGCAATCAGCTGGCGCCACTATGAATTTATCTGAAAAGCTTGCTATTGCTAAATTGCTTGATCAAATGGGTGTTGATATTATAGAAGCTGGCTTTGCAATTGCTTCAGAAGGTGATTTTAACGCCGTAAATCAAATAGCCAAAAATAGTGAAAATGCTGTAATTTGCTCCCTAGCTAGGGCCATAAAAAAAGATATTGAACGAGCGGGTGAAGCAATAAAACCAGCCAAACAAGGTAGAATTCATACTTTTGTCTCAACTAGTGATATACATTTAAAATATCAAATGCGTAAAAGCAAAGCAGAAGTATTAGACATAATTAAAGACACAGTTGGTCTTGCCCGAAATTTATGTGATAATATTGAATGGTCAGCCATGGATGCAACTAGAAGTGAGCATGACTTTTTATATAAAGCCATTGAAACTGCTATTAATCATGGTGCAACTACTATTAATGTGCCAGATACAGTTGGTTATGCTATACCTGAAGAATATGCTAACTTAATTAAAAATATTAAAAATAACGTCCCTAATATTGACAAGGCTATAATTTCAGTACATTGCCAAAATGATTTAGGCCTGGCAACTGCCAACTCGTTATCAGCTATTCAAGTTGGGGCAAGACAAGTTGAATGCACTATTAATGGCCTTGGTGAAAGAGCTGGAAATACTGCTATGGAAGAAGTTGTGATGGCCCTTAAAACTAGAGATAATTTCTTTGCTTATGATGTTAATATTGACCCTAATTATTTCGCCCGAATTTCACGCTTAGTGTCTAATGCATCTGGCTTTATGGTACAAAAAAACAAAGCAATAGTTGGTAGTAATGCCTTTGCTCATGAATCAGGTATCCATCAAGATGGCATGTTAAAAAATCGTAACACTTATGAAATTATGACCCCAGAGTCAGTTGGTTTTAATAGCTCAACTTTAGTTTTAGGTAAGCATTCTGGTAGTCATGCCTTTAAAACTAAGGTAAAAGATTTAGGCTTTAATGTTAGTGAAAGTGAATTAGAGACATATTTCAAAAAATTTAAAGATTTAGCTGATCGCAAAAAAGATATTTACGATGAAGATATCATTGCATTAATTGGTATAGAATTCACAAATAATGATCGTGTTAAATTTATTGATTTAGAAGTTTCTTGCGGCAGCAAAGACAGTGAAGCCAGATTAACAATTATCTTTGATGGTAATGAATTACAACTTAAAACTAAAGGTAATGGACCTGTTGATGCTATTTTCCGTGCGATAAAAAAATTAGCACCACATCAAACAAGATTAGATTTATATCAAGTTCATTCTGTAACTAAAGGTACAGACGCACAAGCAGATGTTACAGTTAGATTAGAAGATGAGCTCAGTAAAACTTATAGCGGCCATGGAGCGCATACTGATACTTTAGTAGCATCAGCACATGCATATATTTCTGCTTTAAATAAAATGTTTAACCAAAATGCAAAATTAGGAGATAATACCGACTCAAGTAACATTTCCATATAAATTTTGCTTTTAGCACTAATATTTGCTATGCTTTAATTAATAAATAAAATTTTAAAATAATCAAATGACCGATGCCAAAAAGAAAGATTTAGTTGTTGAAGTTGGAGAGAAGAAATTTGACTTTTCGCTCTTAGAAGGTACCGAAGCGCCAAGAGCTATTGATGTCAGAAACTTATATAAAGAAACCGGTCATTTCACTTATGATCCTGGCTTTATGTCTACTGCTTCATGCGAATCTAAAATCACCTACATAGATGGAGATAAAGGCATTTTACGCTATCGTGGTTATCCTATTGAAGAACTTGCCGAGAAAAGCACTTATGAGGAAGTTGCATATTTGTTAATGTATGGCGAATTGCCCACTAAAAAAGAATTTACTGCTTATGAATATAAGCTTAGGCACCACACTCTAGTACATGAACAATTACAATTTCTATATCGTGGCTTTCCAAGAAAAGCTCATCCTATGGCAATTTTAGTTGGAGCTGTTGCTTCATTATCAGCTTTCTACCATAATAGCACCGACATTTTAGACCAAGGAGATAGAGATTTAGCATGTATTAAAATGATAGCTAAAACTCCAACTTTAGCAGCTATGGCTTACAAATATTCTATTGGTCAGCCTTTTATTTACCCGCAAAATGACCTTACTTTAGCCGAAAATTTTCTTCGTATGATGTTTGCAGTGCCCTGCGAAAAATATAAAATTAACAAAACTATTTCTAACGCATTAGATAAAATATTTATTTTACATGCAGATCACGAACAAAATGCTTCCACTTCAACAGTAAGGTTAGCCGGTTCAAGTGGGGCAAACCCTTACGCTTGTATTGGCTCTGGCATTGCCTCTTTGTGGGGTCCAGCTCATGGTGGTGCAAATGAAGCCGTAATTAAAATGTTAGAAGAAATTGGTACTAAAGATAACATCAATAAATATATCAAGAAAGCTAAAGATGCTAATGATCCTTTTAGATTAATGGGTTTTGGTCATCGTGTTTACAAAAATTATGACCCAAGAGCTAAAGTATTGAAAAAAACTTGTGATGAAGTTCTTGCCGAATTAGATGTGAAAAATGATCCATTATTAGATATCGCCAAAGAATTAGAAAGAATAGCATTATCTGATGAATATTTTGTAAATAGAAAACTCTATCCTAACGTAGATTTCTACTCTGGTATCATTTATAAGGCACTTAACATACCAGTGCAAATGTTTACCGTTATGTTTGCCATTGCGCGAACTACGGGCTGGGTGTCACAATGGAAAGAAATGATCGAAGATCAGGATTCTAAAATAGGTAGACCTAGACAAATTTATATTGGCTCTAATCAAAGGGCTTATAAAAATATGCGCTAAAAATTATTAGCTTACAGCTAAGTATCTGTTTAAATTCTGCTAAATATTTTTACTAAAATCTAATTTTGTAAGAGTAACTAGCCAAATATTAAGATAGATTAATAGCTGACTAAAATTATGCTAATATTTATTGTCTTATAATCAAGATTGCCTTGCTTAACTTTCGTTGTTTTTGGTAATATTTCATTATTCAGCTTATTTTATTCCTGCTATTTGTTTAATAGCAAATGCCATCTATAAAACTAAATTTCGCCTTAGAATTTTGCATTAGCAAGAGCTAGTCCTGCAATTCTAAAGTAAAATATTTAATCAAAACTAATGGAATGAAATTATGCTTATATATTCTTCCTGGATAGGTAATTGTCCTGATTATTTTTCCTTTAGAGTTAAATTGATTTTAAGTTATATAATTAAGCATTTTTGTTGGTACACTTAATCATTATCTTAAAAAGATATATAAACAAAATCTCTAATCTTTGAATTAATACTACATCCATCAGAAATAATGTAATACCCTAGGCCATAAAACAACAGCACTAAGCAGAAAAAAGCCCATAATTAATAGCTTTGTAAGTGTGACCTCTTTTGCATGTTGGTGCATAGCATTATTTAATTTTACCATTACTTAGCAATTGAGCTAATTTGAGATGTAATCTTGCTATAAAAGAGAAAATAAAATAACAAAATAAAAATCATATATCGCAAAACTAAAATTGGCGTGCCATCCATTTTGAGTAAAGATGTTAAGCCTAACGATCCTGGCAACATGCCCATAACAAAAATATGAAATAATAAGCATCTAAAAAACTAAATCCTAATTTATTACTTAGATTTAACCTATAAATTTTTACATATTTCAAAATAATAAACTCTTCGCTGCCCATATCAAAATCAGCAAACTATTTGTCTTATTTATTAACTCTAATAAATTGCTCTCCCAAGGACTCTTTTAAAGATATGCTATAAATAGTACCAAGATATTAAAGACTTTATAGTATGATTATTTCTATTTATATGAGAGGAATCATCTCGAGATAGCATAATGTACAACAGCCCAATTAACTCACTACCTTGCTAAACCCTTCTCTTCATCTTTTTTCTTAATACGCTCTTTGGTAATTTTAGTGACAAATTTATCTTTGCTTATTTCACTAGCTTCCATCCCAATAAATGAGCCAATATGCTTGGTTAATTCCCCAGGTAAAATATCTAATTTAGCCCCACCTTCTATTCTTGCTCTTTGGCTAGCGCTATCTACTTCATTATCATTATATGCTTCTGCGCTCAATTTCTGGCTAAACATTTGCTTAAAATCTTTACTTACACCAGCTAAAAAACTAGGTTTATATTGATAAGCTAATAATTCTTCCACCTGATCTAATATAGCTAAAGCATAATCTTTACATTCAGTAATATTAGTTACTTTTGGCAAGTCTTGTAAGAATAATTTTGTTACTAAATCACCATAAAAGCCCTTTAATTCTGGATTACTATCTTCTATTTGCAGCATCCGCTCATAAAATGGCACAATAAATTCATCCTTATAAGCTAATAATTCGGCTTTACACAGCCTAATTTCTATTTTATTCATATTAGATGCGGCATCTAATATAGCGGGCGAACTGCACACAGCATATGTTGCTAAGAATTTATCACCTGTCATTGCCGCAAACTCAAATAATGTTTGTTTTTGCGCATCAGCTAAGTTAGCACCATTTTTTAAAAAAATTTTTACAATATCTAATTTGTCTTGATGATCTGGAAGTTGATGTACCAAAGAAGTTAAACCATTACTAACTGCAATATCAATAATATTCCGGCCAAAATGATCTCGTTCCTTAAGCAATTTTAAGTCTTTATTAGCTAATAATAACAATTGAATAATCTCTATATTACCTTCATCTGCTGCTACATGAAATGCTGAAAATCTTTTATGGTCAATATAAGCTAAATTAACATCCTTGCTTAACAGACTTGCTACTATTTCTGCATTAGATGCTTTAATCGCTAGGTTCAAAGCGGAAGCTTTTTTAGTAACTAAGTGAATATCTGCACCTTGCTCTATTAAAAGTAAAGCTGCCGAAAATTTATGGTCAGCTAATGCCATCAAGAGTGAAGTCATATTTCCATGAAAATAACTTTCCATACGCTGGTTAATATTTGCTCCATTTGCTAACAACCAATTAATTAATTCGCAATTATCAGTTGCAGCTGCAATATTTAGCAACGACAAACCGGCATGTAGTGAATTAATATCATAAGATTCATCAATTTTTTTTAACTGACTCAAATAAATATATAATTGTTGATTACTAGCTTCCCTTGCCGCCTGATCGACAGCTAAAATTAATTCCTCCTTTTGCACTTTATAATAAATATTATTATAAAAACGACTTTATTATGAAAAAAGAGACTTTACAACCATAAAATGCGTTTTAACTTTAAATATAGTATAATTATTCTTAATATTAATTAATACTTATACTAATATTTGCATTTTCCATATTTGTTAAAATAAACTCTTGCACTGCTTTTTGAGCTACAGATTGCTCTATCACTGTTTTAATAGAGTCATATTCTGGAATAGTTGCATCACGCTCATCCTCTAGCTTAACAATTAACCACTTCTCACCTACTAATATGGGCTTAGTGATAGATCCTCGTTTTACCTTCTCTGCGGCAGCTAAAATTTCTGCGCTTAAACTACTTTTATACACATAACCCATGTCACCGCCATTTTTAGCTGAGTTTTTGTCAATAGAATGCTTTTTAGCTTGCTTTGCAAATGAATTGGGATATCTAGAAATTATTTTGCGAATATTCTGAGCTTTTTGCTCAGTCTCTACTGCTATAAAACTGATTTTTATTTCCTTTTTATCTTTCAATTCCTGAGTTAATTTAACATATTCAGCCTGAAGCTTATCTGCGTTTAACGCTTTTTCTTTAATGTCATTATATAAATTTTGGGCTAAGATCTCAGTTTTAAAATTTTGTAAAGCACTCTCAAAAGAATCAGACTTGTTTAATTTTCTTTTTAATGCTTCACGATATGCAATTTTTTTAATAATTATTTCTTTTATAATTAGCTCTTGCTCATCTATATTTAAAGCTAAAAAATCTACACCCTGTAAATCTTGATTATTTAAAGCCAATTTATTCAACTCTAATTGGGCCTCCTCTAAGCTAACCTCTCCACCATTAAACTTCGAAACAATTTGCACTGAATCTTTTGAACCAGTGTTAGAATTAAGCACAAATATAACTGAAGCAATTAAAATAACAGCAATTACGCCTATAAAAATAATGTTTTTTTGCTTTAAATTGATTAAATCTTTGAATTTACTATAGTCCATATTGTTACTTTAATTAATAATAAGATATTAAAATAAATATTTTAAAATTATATGCAACATATATATATATACCAACCTAAATCATAGACTTTCGCACAACCAAGCGTTATAATACATTACTTAATAATTTGTCATAAACATTAAATCGATATAACCTAATATATTTGCTGGCCTATAAAATGAGTGTTGTTAGTCTTGTACAAAATTAAATAAAATCCATGT
The DNA here is from genome assembly GCA_018667735.1 of Alphaproteobacteria bacterium. Classification (NCBI taxonomy): domain Bacteria; kingdom Pseudomonadati; phylum Pseudomonadota; class Alphaproteobacteria; species Alphaproteobacteria bacterium. Next base: position 23,072 of record JABIRX010000037.1, read on the forward strand.
CAAAAAATATTGAAACCATCGCTTTACATAGTGGTCAACAACCAGATCCTACTACTGGTTCTAGAGCTGTACCAATTTATCAAACTACAAGTTATAATTTTAAAAATTCAGAACATGCAGCAAACTTATTTGCACTAAAAGAATTTGGCAATATTTATACTAGAATAATGAACCCAACCACCGACGTTCTAGAGCGTCGTTTAGCAGAACTAGAAGGAGGCTCTGCCGCTTTATGCACGGCAAGTGGAATGTCTGCCATATTTTTAGCGATACATACAATTTGTGGTGTTGGTGATCATATTGTTTCTTCAGCTTCTTTATACGGGGGAACTGACACTCTATTTCGTCATACCCTACCCAAAACTGGTATAAAAGTTGATTTTATTGAGGATATGGATGGTGAAAAAATTCGCGCAAAAATCACCGCAAAAACTAAATTAATTTACTTAGAAACAGTTGGTAACCCTAAAAATGATGTTTTAGATATTGAAGCTATAACCAAAACTGCCAAAGAATTGGGTATTCCTGTAATGATTGACAACACTTTTGCACCAGCAATTTTTAAACCAATTGAACATGGCGTTAATATTGTCGTGCACTCCTTAACAAAGTGGATTGGCGGACATGGAACTTCTGTTGGTGGTGCTTTAATTGATGGAGGTAATTTTGATTGGGGAGCTGGTAAATTTGCAGAATTTACAGAAGCAGATGATAGTTACCATGGTTTAAAATACTGGGATGTTTTTGGTGATTTTCCAGATCTTGGCAATGTTGCTTTTGCAATCAAAGCACGAGTACAAGGCTTAAGAAATATTGGGATGTCTTTAAGCCCAACTAATGCTTTTAATATTATTCAAGGCTTTGAAACATTACCACTTAGAATGAAAGAGCATCTTAAAAATGCTCGTATTTTGGCGAAACATTTAAAAGATCACAAACAAATTAACTGGGTTAATTATAACGGCTTTAAAGATCACCCTTATTATGAAAATGCGAATAAATATTTAAATGGAAATTTTCCTTCTGTATTTACTTTTGGTATTGAAGGTGGTTACGAGAGAGCAGAAGCTTTTATAAATAAAGTTAAATTATGCAGTCATTTAGCAAATGTTGGTGACGCTAAAACTTTAATTATTCATCCAGCTTCAACCACACATCAACAGCTTAATGCTGAACAACAGTTAAAAGCTGGGGTTAAACCAGAGTTAGTTAGAGTATCAGTTGGTCTTGAAAATATTGCTGATATTATAGCTGATTTCGAACAGGCATTAGCAAAATAATTTACTCTTAAGGCAGCTTACTTGCTGTCTTCACTTTTTGTTTATCAGTAATTTTGTAGTAATAGGTACAAACTTATCCGCTTCATTTATTAACGCATTTGCAGTTAAATTTTCTACGCCATAAATTTCTGTTTTAAGCTTATATTTTTCTTTAATATACTTAATTAACATAGCAAAATCTCCATCACCAGAAGCTAGGATTATTATATCTGAGTCTTTGGCATATTCTAATATGTCTATTGTTATACCAACGTCCCAATCGCCCTTTGCTGAACCATCTTTGCGCGTGATATATGGCTTTAATTTAACTTCAAAACCTATTGCTCTTAAGATATTATGGAATTGTTTTTGTTTTTCGTCCGACTTGGCCGTGGCATAAGCATAGGCTTTTACCACTTCCCTGTCTTGTGTTGTTGTTGCCCAAAATTTATTATAATCAAAATTTGCTCTGAATATGTCTCTACTGGTGTAGTAAATATTTTGGACATCAACGAATATTGAGATCTTTTTTTTTATCATTTTACAAAACTTGAAGTTTTATGATAAAAAAGCTCAAGATAGATAGTTGCACAAACTATATGATTTCTAAATCAACAGCTTGGGTTTTTCCTCTTTGATCTTTCTCAGTTTGATATTCAACTTTAGCGCCTGCAACTAATGCATCTTCATTAACTGATTTTGAACCATTAATGTGAAAAAATACGTCGAATTTACCTGTATCGATAAAACCGTATTTTTTATCATTAAAATATTTTTTGATAACACCTGATTTTTTTTGCATGAAATAACCTCTATAACAAATAATTAAACTAATGTTTGGAAAAGCGATGTTTTTTAGTCTAAATTTGTAAATAAAGATTGAGTAAAAAGAACTTTTAAAAACTATAACCATAATACATTGCTGATTATAATTGTAAAAGCTTATCTGGTTTTATTTTCCAGCTAAAGATTTTTTATTATATTACTCTAACTATCTAAAAAGCTTTATTTAAACCACAAACCTTTTTAAACATTTCTGTGCTTAACTCCCGATTAAATCATTTAGAAAGTCTAGGAGCCTAGAAAACTAACCAAAAAACACTTTAGATTACTCAAATAGTGAATAGCTAGCAACCTTATTTTATCTTACAAAACTAACGGAGAATAGATATTTTATTCACAAAATACGCTTTGTAGCCATATAATATTTGTATAGTGCTTAGAGTTATGTACAATAATCAGCACAATTATTATTTTAGGGTATTATGAGATTGACAGAAGAAAATAGAACAACACTTAATAATTTTTTTAGCACAGGAAGATTTTCCAGTAATAGCTGAAAATGTCGAAGAAGCACAGTTAAGAGCTCTTTTAACTACAGCAAAAAGCAAACAGAATCTAGATCAACAGAAACTTGTGCTCAAGCTGCTAGCAGAGATATAAGATATGCTTCTCTTGATCGAACTCCCCCTATAATAATATCTGATCTTATACGAAAACTAGAGTCTTTATCAAGCTTACCTGATCATATAACTAAAAATTACGATGGAACATATATATATTGTTGTGATGCAGGAAATGGAGCAGCTGCATTAGCTGAAAAACCATTACATGAACTTACAGAAAGTGAGTTAACTGAGCTTAATAATCGAATAGAAGCTAGATTGGCAAGGCAACAAGCAGTATTAGAACCTCTAGATCTTGGCCTATTACCTGCCGAAATATCTGAAAGAGACCCAAGGCTAGAGCAAGTAAAAGCAACAACTGAACAAACAGCAGCAGGAGTAGTGATTGCCCGAACACAAAGCAAGCAAAATTGCTCAAGTAATTTTGCGGACAGAGCAGGAAAAAGGGCGGAGAAAGATTCCACTCAGGGAAGATAATTATTTATAAAGAAAATTTTATGC